>VXNO01000068.1 GCA_009840575.1 Chloroflexota bacterium
GGGTTTGGGGTGGGGGCAAAGCAACGCGTATCCAGCAGATTCGCCACTCTCATTTATTTCACTTATTGCGTTTATTGCGTTTGTGTGTTATTATGTCTACTAGAGACAAACATCGTATCCAATCAATCAAAGGAGAACACCATGCAAAGAGCAAATCATGAAATCCTGTCGGAGTACCCCACGAATGCTTCTACAAGCTTCGTTCATCCAGTATAGAGGAATCGCATAGACAGGAGTAGGCAATGACTGCTACTACTCTGAAGAGTAGGTCTGGTCTTGTGCCTAATACGGAGAACACGATTGCACAGAAATCATCCATCGCTCTTGCGCGTCATATTCAGAAAGGGGAAGACCTGAAGATCCGAGTCGTGGGGGATCAGGAAGAGGAAGTAATCGTGCTTCCCGCCGCAATCGTGACACTGCTATTGGGCATGCTGAGAATGCAGGCCAATGGACTAAGCGTGGCCTTGACGCCACTACATTCAGAACTAACCACCAGCCAGGCAGCAGACATTATCAACGTCTCGCGACCCTACTTGATAAAGCTGCTTGAAGCCGGTGAAATCCCATATTTCAAAGTCGGGAGTCACCGACGGATTCGCAGGGAGGATGTCATGACATATAAGCAGAATCAGCGCCGCGAACGAACGGCAATCCTCGATGAATTGACCGCAGAAGCACAGAGGCTGGGCTTGTATGACTAGCACACCGGCCCCATCTGTGATTGTCGATACGGATATCCTGTGTCCTGCCGGGATACGGGATATTCTTTTTCGAGTCGCTGAAACAGATCTCTATCGACTGAAATGGTCGCCAGATATTCGCAGAGAATTGATTAGCACGATTCGTAAAGTGCGACCTGACTTAGATCACGCACAATTTGAGCGGCATACTTTGGCGCTTATGGATCAGTTTTTTCACGACGGTCTTGTTACGGGGTATGAGCATTACATTGACGACCTGGAAGGTATTCACGTTAATGACCGGCATGTGGTGGCTGCTGCGATCAAGAGCTCCTGCAGTGTGATACTCACCCATAATCTAAAGGATTTCCCAGCCGAATCATTGGCATCTCACGGAATCGTGGCAATGAAACCTAACGATTTCTTGATGCCGATTCTCCTCGCGGCCCGGAGGAGTTCTGTGAAGCCGCGCGCGAACACCGTATCAGCCTTACGAAGCCTCCATACGGCGTCGAAGCGTATCTGACAAAGCTCGCGAGAGACGGTTTGGCAAAGACTGCTGCTGAACTGAAGTACTTTGCGTATTTGCTAGATTGACCAAACTTCAGGGGATAGCTGTCCAGTTTGTGCCGATTCTAGCCTGTATTGACTGTACAATTTTGCCTATATTGTTGCCATAACTGGATACGAATTGCATTTAGGAAACAGTGACAATGACCCAGCCAAGCACCTCCCCCGGCATCAAAATCAGCGGCGCAACCAGCCCCGAGTTCGCAAGCATCTTCAGTCCCGAAGCAGTCGACTTCCTGGCCAGCCTGGCGCGCCGTTTCACTTCCCGCCGCGATGAGCTGCTGGCTGCTCGCGAGCTGCGCCAGGCAGCCATTGACCGCGGGGAACTGCCCGACTTCTTGCCCGAGACCGCGCCTATCCGCGCTGACCCAGGCTGGCAGACCGCGCCCGTGCCAGCCGACCTGCAAGACCGCCGCGTTGAAATCACCGGTCCCACCGACCGCAAAATGATCATCAACGCCCTCAATAGCGGCGCAAAAGTCTTCATGGCGGACTGCGAAGACGCCAACGCGCCCAGCTGGCAGAATATGCTCAACGGGCAGATTAACCTGCGCGATGCCGTCGACCGCAGCATCAGCTTCACCAACCCGGACGGACGGTTCTACCAGCTCAAGGACCAGACCGCCACCTTGATGGTGCGTCCGCGCGGCTGGCATCTGGACGAGCGCCATTTCGCAGTCGATGGCGCGCCTATCCCCGCTGGTTTGTTCGACTTCGGCTTGTACTTCTTTCACAATGCGCGCGCGGCGCTGGACCGCTGCACAGGCCCGTATTTCTATCTGCCCAAGCTGGAAAGCCATTTGGAAGCGCGGCTGTGGAACGATGTCTTTGTCTTCGCGCAAGATACGTTGGGCATCCCGCAAGGCAGCATCAAAGCCACTGTGCTCATCGAGACCATCCTGGCTGTCTTCGAAGCCGAAGAAATCATCTACGAATTGCGCCAGCATTCGGCGGGCTTGAACTGCGGGCGGTGGGATTACATCTTCAGCTACATCAAGAAACTGCGCGCCCACAAGAACTTTCTGCTGCCCGACCGCGCCCAGGTGAGCATGACTGTGCCTTTCATGCGCCAATACACCTTGCATGTCATCAAAGTCTGTCATCGGCGCGCAGCCCATGCCATGGGCGGGATGGCAGCGCAAATCCCAATTCGCAGCGACCCTGCCGCCAACCAAGCGGCGCTGGACAAAGTGCGCGCCGACAAATTGCGCGAGGCTCAAGACGGGCACGATGGCACTTGGGTCGCGCATCCCGGCTTGGTACAGGTTGCCAGCGAGGTTTTTGACGAATTCATGCCAGCCGCCAACCAGGTCGCCAGGCAGCGCGATGATGTGATGGTGAGCGCCAGCGACCTGCTGACTCCTTGTGGCGGCGACATCACCGAAGCGGGAGTTCGCCTCAACCTCAAGGTAGGCATTCAATATCTGGAAGCCTGGCTGGGTGGCAATGGCTGCGTGCCGCTGTATCACCTGATGGAAGATGCCGCCACCGCCGAAATCAGCCGCGCCCAGCTCTGGCAATGGCTGCATCACCAAGCTGAATTAGCTGATGGCCGCCTCTTGACTGTCGAGTTGTATAGCCGCCTGCTGGAAGAAGAAATGGCGGCTATCCGCGCTGAGGTGGGCGATGAACGTTTTGAAAGCGGGCATTTTACGCTGGCAATGCGCCTCTTCGATGAGATGATCCGCGCTGACGAGTTCTGCGAATTCCTGACTCTGCCAGCCTATGGCTATCTGTAAGGAGTAAGTCTAAGCAAGTCGTGAGAATGGAATCTGTAGGGGCCGCCCAGAATCACCACAGAAAACGGCGGGTGTCCCTAGGTGTATAGTCCCAGAGTAAGATGGGTGGGTTTTTGGTGAAATCGCTCGG
>VXNO01000182.1 GCA_009840575.1 Chloroflexota bacterium
GTACATCATTGAATACAATCGCGAGGTCGCATCACTTACCAAGTGACCACTACCGGAGATTCTAAGTCATGCAAGCTGTTGCCAGCCCCCGCACGTTCTCCCCGCCAATCGAGTCCTTCATCAGCGCCGACGACTTCCTGAAAATGTCCAACTCGCCTGAATACGCCGACTGCCGCATGGAACTGGTTGAAGGAAGGATAGTCGAGATGTCGCATCCGAAACCGATACACGCAATTGTAGCTACAGAACTCGGCTTTGCTCTTAAGCTGCATGTTACGAAGCACGGACTGGGCATAGTCTTCTCCCATGAGCTCGGCTTTGTGCTGGAGCGCCGGCCCATTGGACGTGATACCGTCCGCGGCATTGACATATCTTTCTTGTCCACCGAGCGCACTTCCGGCCTGCTTCCGGACAGTTGGTTTGAAGGCGCGCCTGACCTGGCTGTGGAAGTGATGTCGCCAAGCAATACGGTCAGCGACATCAACCTGAAGATCCGCCAGTTGCTGGAGGCCGGCGCGCAGGCTGTGTGGGTTGTTGACCCAGTTACGCGCGCCGTGCACGTTCACACAGCGCAGGGCATCCGTGTATTTAATGAGAACGACTCTTTGTCCGGCGGCGAGGTTTTGCCTGGCTTCCGCATCCCAGTCGCGGACATATTCCCCGCATAAACCTGCCGACCTCAGCGCAGCGGATGCTCATGCCGCGGCGCGCTTACTTCATCCGGTATCGGGCAAACATAAGGACTGCCCTCCAGCGCGGCTTGGAACTCTGCTTGCGCCTTCGCCAATATCTGCGGCGAAAGCAGCAATTCCGCCGCGGACAGCGCCATGACCTTGGCTGCGTACATCATGCCTTTGTGTCCGATAGACATGCGCCCGGTCGCCACGACGCCCCAGGAATGCGCCGCGGCTTGACTCGCCCAGGTGGCGGTTTGCAACATGCTGCATGGCGCATACCAGCTCATATCGCCCATGTCGGTTGAGCCAGGCGCGACAAGCCCTTTATCGCGGCTGGGCAGCACCGCGCCAATCAGCCCTTGCTGCGCCGCTTCCGCATCCACACCATAGACATTGACCAACGTGCGCAGGTTAGCATCGCCAAAATGCTCGTTGATGGCGCTGGCATAGGCTTGTTCTTCGGCGTTGAAATCGATCCCGCCCAACTCGCGCATGATGTCATATTGCAGGTCAGCCAATGTTTCGTTGGAGAGCACGCGCGTCGAGCCCGATTTGTAGACGACTTCGACCTGGGTATCGGTCATCATCGCCGCCCCGTGAGCGATGCGGATAACTCGTTGGCTGACATCTTCCAAAGTCCGCGCTTCATTGGCGCGCACATAATAATAACTTTCCGCATAATCGGGCACGACATTCGGCGCTAGTCCGCCGCTGAGGATGCTGTAATGCAGGCGCACATCGTCGGTAACATGCTCGCGCAAGTAATTGACGCCGATATTCATCAATTCCAGGGCATCCAGCGCCGAACGCCCGGAATGCGGGTCAGCAGCCGCGTGAGCCGTCTTGCCATGAAAGCGAAAATAATAGCGATTTACGCTGAGCATGCTGCCTTTCATCGCCGCGTTGATATACGAGGGGTGCCAGTTGAAGGTGGCGTCCAGGTCGTCAAATGCGCCCGCCCGCCCCATAAACACCTTGCCGCTGCCGCCTTCTTCGGCCGGGCAGCCATAATAGCGCGCAGTGCCGGCGCGCCCGGTGCTTTGCAGCCATTCCTTGAATGCCACTGCCGCCGCCAAGCAGCCCGTACCCAGCAGGTTATGCCCGCAGCCATGCCCCGCCCCGCCCGCCAGCAAGGGCTCGGGCGAAACCTGGTCGCGCTGTGACAAGCCGGGCAGGGCATCGTACTCGCCAGCGAAGGCGATGACGGGCTTGCCAGCGCCCCATTCCGCTACGAAGGCTGTGCTCATCCCGCCGATATCCCACTCAATGCGGAAGCCCTCCGCTGCCAGGAAATCCGCTTGCAGCTTGGAGGCTTTGAATTCGAGAAATTGCAACTCAGGCTTATCCCAGATTTCGTCCGACATCGCGGTGAAGCGGGCTTGATGTTCGTCCAGCCAGTCGGCGATATCCTGCTTGCTACGCATATTTCCCCCTGGAATGTCGCAATTACGAAATGACACAGGAGTTATCGTGGCTGCAAATTCAGACATCCACAGTCGCGACAACCTGCTGGTTCGGCTCGGCGCTGGCATCGGCGGGCAGCAATTGCGCCGATTCTTCGGGCAGTGCCAGGCTCAAGGAACGAAAGCCCAGGCGGTGCCCCAAATCGCGGAGCGCCACCAGCAGCTGTGTGCTCAGGTTACGTGGCGACCAGCAATACACATCGGCTTTGCGCGCATTATAAAGCTGCTGATGAAAGCAGACCAGCGCTTCGTGCCCGGCGGCATTGACATAGTGGCGGCGCTTGGCGCGCCTGACGATCTGCGGGATGCTATCCCAGTGCGGGATCCATTCTTTCTCCCATAACTCGCGCGGGCTGCCCCATCGCCCAACCGCCATCGCCCAGCCGTCGATCAGCGCTGGGTCGTACTTGTCAAATTCCTGACTCTTGTAAAAGCTCTGCCCGACCTGCGCTGAAACCTCGTGCCGCCGCGTGCGCATGAGTTCGTTCGTGCCGAAGTACTTGCGAAAATAGACAGCCAACTCTTTATCATAGTCAGGATAGGCAACCGAGACTCTGCCCACTGCGCGCGCGTCCGCCAGGATCGCCTCAGCCAGCGCGTGATGCGCTTCATCGGACCAGCCAGCCGCCACCAGCATATCCGCCAGGTGCAGGTGCTCGCCCATGGGCGTCAGCTCATCGTTGACGAAGACCTCGGCATAAGCCAGGATATCGTCGTCATGTTCGAGGATATATGCGCCACCATTGCCGCCCAGCAGATGGCTCAGCCAGATCGCGCCCGTCTCCAGCGACATCCAGGCACCGCCATGCAGCCAACGTTCATAGATGGTCAGCGATTCGTAAGGCAGGTCTTCCACCTCGCCGCGCGCATTCAGCCGCTGCCAAAGCGCCACCCGCTGCGTGAAGAGCCGCACGACCTTGCCGCTGTCGTCCAATGTCGCCTGCCGTACCCGCATGCGCCGCTCTTTGCTACATCTCAATTCCAACCTGCTATAGTATACCGCAGACGCGAGGCTGTACAGCAAGCGGAGCCACCATGCTGCTGGCATTTGATATCGGCAATACCAACATTCATCTCGGGCTTTGGGATGGCGGCGGCTGGCGGCTTTCCTGGCGCGCGCGCACCGTCACGGGCAAGACGGCTGACGAATATGCTGTGCTGGTGCGCAACTTCCTGGCGGTCGCCCAG
Source organism: Chloroflexota bacterium (assembly GCA_009840575.1). GTDB lineage: Bacteria > Chloroflexota > Anaerolineae > Aggregatilineales > Phototrophicaceae > UBA6055. The sequence goes on from VXNO01000182.1 coordinate 3,329, forward strand.
GTCGAACTCGGCGCTATCTCCGCCGCCTGCATGAGCTGCGTTGTGCCGGCTTTGACGCCCACTTTTCAGGAGCTTGCGCGGCGGGATCTGCAGCTGGAGCCGCTTTTCGTCAGCAGTCACATTGAGCTAGGCATCGATATCGCCATCGACAGTCCCGAGCAAGCCGGTGCCGACCGACTCTGCAATGCGGTGGCGCTGGCGCAACTGCATGGCGCGCCGGCGGTCAGCGTTGACTTCGGCACATCGACCAACTTTGATGTGCTTTCGGGCGGCCGCGCCTACATTGGCGGGGTGATCGCGCCCGGCATCCGGCTGGCGCACGACGCTCTCGTCAGCCGCGCCGCCCAGCTGCACAAGGTCGACCTGCTGCCACCGCCAGAGCCAATCGGCACCAACACCGTGCATGCCATGCAGTCGGGCATCTTTTGGGGCTATGTCGGTATGATCGACGCCTTGCTGAGCCGCATCCTGACGCAGCTCAATGCGCCATCCGCGCATGTTGTCGCCACGGGCGGGCTGGCGAAGCTCTTCATGCAGCACATCCCGCGCATCAATACGATTGCTCCCGAATTGACCTTGGATGGCTTGCGGCTACTTTATGGCCTGAACCGTGGCTAGCTGACCAAGGTGAACTAGCTCGCTGCGCCAGTAGCCACGCGACTTTCCTGGCCTAGCAAGCCCGCGGCCAGCTCCAGCGCGTCCACAGGCCAGAAGCGCTTTGGTCGTGGCTGATAAACGCCGGGTTGGCCAGCCTGAGGGCAACAAGCCAGGATGGACATTGTCCATTGAGCGGGTATAGCTGCCCGTCCATAGACAGCGCCAAGCAGCGCGCCAGCTATCGCCGCGTTGGTATCGGTGTCGCCGCCGCGCATGACTGTGTCGCAGACGCCCTCTTGCAAATTTTGAGCATGCAATAGTTGCCAAAGGGCATTTTGAAAAGCAATTAGCACCCAGCCCTGCAGGCTGAGATAATCGGCGGGCGGCGAGTCAGCAGCGGCTTCAATCGCTGTTTGCAAACTAGCGTCCACCTGCATTTCGCGCGACCAAGCGCGGATCTGCGCGTAAAGACTTTCGGCATCGCAGCCTTCGCGCACCGCTGTGGCGATCGCCATCGCGTACAAGGCATTGGCTTCTTGGCAGACAGGATGCACATGGGTGAGCGTGGCATCTTGCCGCGCCCACTCAGCCACCTGGCGCAATTCGTAATTTGCGCCAAAGATGCCCAGCGGGCTGATGCGCATCAGCGCCCCGTTGGCTTGGCTGGTAAGGTTGTGTTGGCCTTGCAAGCCACTGCGAATCGTGAAGCCAATATCAAATGGGTCGGAGTACAGCCAATCGATGTAGGCAAGCCTGGCAGCCTCGCGGTCATAAATGCCTTGTTCCACCAGCATGCGCGCCAACAACAGCGCCATTTCAGAATCATCAGTCGGTTGCCCGGCGAGCGTGTCAAAAGTGCCGCCGTCGGCAAGCTCGTGAATGCCGTCGGGATATTGCTGGCGAATGTCTGCGGCGGAGCGAAATTCTACAAGGCTTCCTAGCGAGTCGCCCGCAAGCTGGCCCAGCAGACAACCCTGGGCGCGCTCGAGACGGGCATTCTGTGTGGATGCTGCAGCCGACATAGCATGTGTCATTCTCCGTAGCTAGGACTTGAACCTAGAACCTATCGGTTAACAGCCGACCGCTCTGCCAATTGAGCTACTACGGAATATGCCGCTTATGCTAGCAGCGCCGAAAACGCTTGTCAAGGCCGCCTTGCGCGAGAAATCGGGCAAACTGCCCTGGCGATATGCCCGCTTGGATGATTCTGCGCTAGAATACGGGCTATCCATAATGAACGGTAGCGAAAGGACAGTAGAATGCCAAGCGCAGGCGAAATCGCGCCCGACTTTGAACTGAAAAATCAACATGGCGAGGCGGTGCGGCTCAGCGATTATCGCGGCAAAAAAGTCTTGCTCTTCGCCTACCCAAAAGCTGGCACCTCGGGCTGCACGGCGCAGGCTTGCGGCTTCCGCGACAACTTCGCCCAGATACAGACAGCGGACGCGGTCGTGCTGGGGCTTAGCCCGGATGAGCCAGCCGCCTTGGCGAGGTGGATCCAAGCAGAGAAGCTGGGCTACGACCTGCTCTCTGACCCCGACCATGAAGCGCTGGAAGCCTGGGGGGCTTGGGGCGAGCGGTCGATGTACGGCAGGAAGTACGTGGGCGTCATCCGCTCGCACTGGATCATCGGCGAGGATGGCACGGTGCTAGACGCGCAAGTCAAAATCAGCCCCAAGAAAAGCATCGAAAAGGCGCTGAAGTTCCTGGCGCGCGTCAGTTAGCCCCGCAGTTGCAGCCCCGGCATGGCACTTGACTGGCGCAGCGCAGCACGATTCGGTTGGCTGATGCTGCTGGTATTGGCGCTGGCTGGCTGTTCCGCGCCTTCGCAAAGCCCCATCCCGACAGCCGTCGAACGGCTTATCGTGGTTACGCCGACCGTCCAGATGACCCGTGTGCCGACCGTCGTGCGCGCCACGCCGACCAGCCACCCGCCCAGCGCAACACCCGCTGAGCGCATCCTGGATGATGCCAGTTGTCAGGCGGCGCTGCTGACTCATTACACGGCTGCCAGCGACCAATGCCTGGCGGCTGACGACGGCACGATCTGCAGCGGCGGGACCGATGCAGGCTTCGCGAGCGGCGCGCCCATTCCCGCCGACACCGTCAAATTGCTGCGCAGCCCGCCTTTTTCGCTGGACGCGGGCATTGGCTTGCTGTGGCTGCGGATGGCGCAGAGCCTGCTGGCGGATGCCCTGCTCATCGGCGAGGTGGAACTGCGCGACCTTTCCAGTGACTCTAGCTGGCGGGCGCTGACCATCGAGAGCGGCTCAACTAGAGAAAATTGCGCTGGTCTGCCGCCATTTGGCGCGCTGGTCCTGCAGAGCCGCTATGGGCAGACGGCGCGGCTGGAAATCAATAACGTAGCGCTTGCCATAGACGGCACGGTCGTCGTCATGACGCAAGCGCAGAGCAGCTATTTCATCGTCATCGAGGGCAGCGCCACCCTGCGAGTCGGCGCGCGCAGCTTGCGATTGCTCGTGGGCACGCAAGCCAGCCTGGCTTATGAAGCTGGCGATTGGACGACGCCAGCCGACCTGCCCGCCGAAGCGAGCTTGCTGGACTACGCGAATCTGGCTGAGCTGCCGATTGAATTGTTTCCGCGCCCCCTGCCCATCCCGCAGCCTGGTTATGCGCAGACGAAGGGCCGCGTCAATATGCGGGCAGCGCCGGATATCAACGGGCGGCTGCTCTACCAGGTGCCGGCTGGCGAAACCATGACCGTGCTGGGCATCAGCATTGATAGCGAGTGGCTGCATATTCGGCTGGGCAATGGCGAGATGGGCTGGATGAGCGCTGGTTTGCTGGCGAAGAATCTGGACAAAAATTTGCCCGTCTATGCTGAAGCGCCGCCACCGCTTCAGCGCCTGGGTGTCCATGCCAACCGCGCCATCGTCAATGTGCCAGCCGGCGGCAACCTGCGCGCCGCGCCCGATACCGCCTTCCAGGTCTTGCGCACCTTGCCCATCGGCACAGAAACCAAGCTGCTGGCGCGCAGCCCCTACAGCCCCTGGGTCAAGGTGCAGGCGAGCGATGCCATCGGCTGGATGGCGCTCTTCACACTGACGACTCAATCCGTCATCGGCTCTTTGCCAATCGACTATCAAGTGCCGCTGCCCACCCGCGCAACGCCCACGCCGTCTTTCAGCTTTGGCGGCGGCCACGCCTACCCCGACCCCAGCGGCGGCTATTAAGCCTGGACCAGTGTTCACCCGAAAAACGAATTTGTAATCAACCAAACAAACAGCGCCAGCGCGCCGCCCGCCAGCGCGCCGATGACAGCCGAGCGCGACATGGGGGGCGATTGCAAATAAGCGCGCTCCGGCAGTTGCGGGAAGCCCGGGCGCATCGAGGCGGCCAGCGCGCCAGCCAGCGCCAGCAAAGACAAACCGACGTTGGCATCCAGCGACAGCAACAAGTCCAGCGAATCAGCCGCGGCGACTGTGCCTGGCAGCGCAGCCAACAAGGGAAAATTGCTGATGATGGGCAGCGCCACGACCATGGCGATAAGGCTGGGCTGATAATGGGTCGGCAATCGCTGCAACCAGATGTCATTCGCAGCGGCGCAAACAGCCAAACAAGCGGCAATCGCGGCAAATGCCGTTGCCTGCGCCCAAGCCAGCAATGCCAAAGCAGCCAGCGCGAAGAATGCCGTGCCCAAGAAGGTATTGGGATGGCGAGTGCGAAATCCGCGAATATACATGACCAAGGCGACAGCAGCGCCCAGCAGCGCCAAAGACCACTGCGCCAAACCCAGGCGGGGTAGCTGCGCAACTGAGGTCGGCTCGCTCATCTCAAGCGGCACCAGCAAATCCGCCAGCGGGGGGAGCTCGGTCGGCAGGCTTGGCAATTCCGTAGGGGCGAACGGCGCGCCAGCCACAATGCCCAGCAGCAGCGCCAGCAGCGCAATCAAGCTCGGTCGCGCGCGCAACTGGCTGGATTCGCGGTTGATATGTTGGATGGCCATCTCAAAGCAGAGCCAGCCAATCGCCAGCAGAGCCAGCCAAAGCGATGATGGGTGCGCAGCCAGCAAAGCCGCTTGCAGCAGGCAAACGGGCATGAATCCGCCGCCGCTGGGCTTGTCGCGCAGGGCATCGACGCGCCACAGCAGGAGCGGCAGCAGCGCCATTGCCAGCAATTCGCGCCAATCGCCACGCGCCAGGAGCAGGTGGGGGCTATAGGCATAGACCAAGCCCGCCAGCAAAGCTCCCAGCCGTCCATAGCGCCGATGGCAAAACAGGTGCATCCCGCCGCTCGCCAGGGCGATGCAAAGCAAGGCAGCCGCATCCAGCTGGCTTGGCAGCGCCACAAAGGCAGCCAGCGCCAGCGTCACGAGCAGGCTGAGATGGAAGTCGCGCGTCCGAGCCATGCGCACAGCCTACAGCAAGGCTGGGGTCGAATCAATAATCGGCGCTGCTGCCGCTGGGCAATCGCCTAATTCACCACAGAGACACGGAGCGCGCGGAGGAGATTGGCTATGTGTCCGCGGCGGCGAAATTGGGTAGAATGCGCGCATTGGCATAAGCTATCCAAGCGCAAGGATGGTCGGATGATGACAGTTTCCGCGCGAGACGAAGCCAGCTACAAGCGGCGCATCAACGCCTGGGCGATGTACGATTGGGCGAACAGCGCCTTCGCCACCACCATCCTCGCCAGCTTGCTGCCCATCTATTACAGCACAGTCGCCGGCAGCACCCTGCCCAGCGAAGCCACCGCCACCGCCTATTGGTCGCTGACAATCAGTTTTTCGCTCTTCGTGGTGGCGATATTGTCGCCCATCCTGGGCACAATCTCCGATGTGATGCGCAGCAAAAAGCGCTTCCTCTCCCTATTTATTGGCTTGGGCGTTATCGGCACGGGCTTGCTGGTCTTCGTCAACACGGGAGACTGGCTGCTGGCTTCACTGGTCTTCGTCTTGGGGCGCATCGGCTTTGGCGGTTCGATCGTATTTTATGACGCGCTGCTGCCGCATGTGGCGCGCCCGCAAGACCGCGACTGGGTTTCCACGCGCGGCTATGCCCTGGGCTATCTGGGCGGTGGCTTGCTGCTGGCGATCAACGTCGCCATGTACCTGTTCATCCCCGAAAGCCTCTTTGAGAACGCTGGCTTGCGCCTGTCCTTCCTGAGCGTGGCGCTTTGGTGGCTGGTTTTTTCGCTGCCTATCCTGCGCCATGTGCCCGAGCCGCCCTCGCTGCAAGCGGTCATGCCAGGCGAGACTGTGCTGCGCGCCAGCATCAAACGACTGCGCGCGACCTTCGGCAACATCCGCAAGTACCGCGAACTCTTCAAGTATCTGATCGCCTTCCTCATCTACAACGATGCCATCGGCACCATCATCGCTGTGGCGGCAATCTATGGCGCGGAGCTGGGTTTTGCGCTGACGGAGCTGGTACTGGCGATCTTGCTGGTGCAATTCGCGGGCATCCCCTTCAGCATCATCTTCGGGCGTCTGCCAGCCCGTAACGATTCGCGCGCGCCATTTTATTTGGCATTCATCCTCATCAACGCCATCGCGCTGCCCGCCTTGGGGTTGAGCCTGGCGAGTTCGCTGCCCGCCGAAATCACCGGCGCGCCGCCCCTGCCCTACTTGAGCGAGGCTGGGCACGGCGGCGAAGGGACTTATGCGCTGGATAGCGGTTCCTTCGAAGCCACTGGCGATTGGCGCAAGCTGACTGTGTCTGGCGCAGACCTGGTCGGCGATGGCTTGATGGGCGGATTAACTGCCGCGCTGACCGGCATCCCCCCTGATTTACAGTATGCGCTCAGCGATGAAATTGGCGCGATGCAAACCTTGCCATACAACGGCGGGCATGTGCAGCTGACATTCCGGCGCGCGCCCGATGGCGGCTTGATCGGCTTGTGGCTGAATGACGAGACTCTGCTCGACGCAGACAGTCAGCCCGTCATCATCGATACCTATGGCGAAACCGTTCGCTATGGCGAGAAGGTAACTATCGAAGTGCCGATGGCGGGGCAGCACCGGCTGGAAATCGTCAATGCGTCGTCCGACCGCGAACGCAGCGAAATCGCAATCGCGCAGGTCGAAGTCCTGGCTGCCGCCCGGCAGAGCAGTCTGCCCGGCATCGCCGGCATCATCCTGGCATTTGAGACCCTGGCGCTGGCTGTGGCTTGGCTGGCGAGGTCGCGCTTTGTCGGCTTGTCCAACTGGCTGGATACACGACGCAGCATTTTACTTTCTTTGTTCGTCTATTGCATCATCGCCTGTTGGGGTTTTCTGCTCAACTCAACTATCGAATTTTGGATGCTGGCGCTGATGGTGGCGATGGTGCAAGGCGGCAGCCAGGCGCTCAGCCGCAGCCTCTACGCCAGCCTCTGCCCACGAGCCAAGAGTGGCGAGTTCTTCGGCTTTTATGCGATTATGGAGAAGTTCGCTTCCATCTTGGGGCCTTTGATATTCGCCTTTGCGGGCCTTGCGCTGGGCAGCACGCGCCCGGCGATTTTGAGTTTGATCGTATTATTTGCGCTGGGTGGCTACCTGCTCAGCCGCGTCGACATCCGCGCCGGGCAGCGACTCGCCCAAGCAGAAGATGCCGAACATGGACTGGATTTCTAACACTAACGGCAAAGGAGGAGCGAATGCCAGCAACAGGTCAGCCAGCGCCGGATTTCACGCTGCGCAACCAAGACGGCGAGCTTGTGCGGCTTAGCGACTTGCGTGGGCAGCGCGTCATCATTTTCGCTTTCCCCAAAGCCAACACGATGGGCTGCAACAACCAGGCTTGTGGCTTCCGCGATACCTTGCCGCAGATTCAAGCGCAAGACGCGGTCGTCTTGGGCATCAGCGCCGACAGCGAAAGTACCTTGGCAAAATGGAAAGCCGAGCGCAGCCTGGGCTACGATTTGCTTTCCGACCCCCAACACATCATGCTGGACGCATGGGGGGCTTGGGGGGTGGATATGCGCTTGTTCAAGCTGCCCATGATCACGCGGTCTTACTGGGTGGTTGACGAAGACGGCATCTTGGTTGAGCAAGAGATCGGCGTGCGCCCGCAAACCAGCGTCGAAAAAGCCTTGACCGCTCTCGAGCGGCTGGCGCAATCGAAACGGACAGTAAAATGAGACTGATATTGATTGGCTTTGGCGCGGTCGGGCGGAGCTTCGCCGAGATTCTGCGCGACAAGGCGAATGACCTGCGCGAGCAACGCGGCTTCGAAGCCAGCATCGTCGGCGTCATCACCGCCACGCGCGGCAGTTTGTACTGCGCGGATGGCTTGGAACCCTCCGACCTACTCGCCGCTGCGGAAACGGGCGATTTCGCCACCTATCCAGACGCCGCCAACTTGCAGCGGGATGGTTCCGCCAGCGACATGATCGCGCCGGGCGCTGCTGATGCCCTGCTTGAGCTTAGCCCGACCAACCTGGAAACTGCCCAGCCGGCATTGGCTAGCTGCTATCGCGCGCTGGATGCGGGACTGCACCTGGTCTTGGCGAATAAAGGACCCGTCGCGCTACACTATGCTGACCTAGCAGCACGAGCGGCGGCGGCGGGTGTAATGATGCGCTGCGAAGCGACTGTCATGGCTGGCACGCCCACCCTGCAACTGGCGCAAGAGGCGCTGGCTGGCTGTGAGATTCTGAGCGCGCGCGGAATCCTCAATGGCACGACGAATTATATCCTGACGCAGATGGAAAGCGGCGAAAGTTACGCGGCGGCGCTGGAGAAGGCGCAAGCGCTGGGTTATGCCGAAGCCGACCCAAGTGGCGATGTCGATGGCTGGGACGCGGCTGGCAAGCTGCTCATCCTGGCGAACGCGCTCTTCGGCAGCCGCCTGACGATGACAGACTTGCAGGTCAGCGGCATCAGCCACATCCGCGCTGACGATATCCACCGAGCGCGCGAGCAGAAGCAACGCTACAAGCTAATCGCCCAAGCCTCGCCCAGTGGCGGCATGGTGCAAGCCATGCGCCTGCCCATGAGCGACCCGCTGGCGAGCATCGCCGGCACCACCAATGCCATCACGCTGGATACCGATTTGCTGGGCGCGATTACACTGGTCGGCGCGGGGGCGGGCGGGCGTGAAACGGGCGCGGCGCTGCTGGCTGACCTGCTGGCGATTCATCGCTGCGGGCGCAACCAGGCAAGCGATTCTGCGTAATCCCAAGTAGCGCGGCAAGCCACTCTCATGCGCAAGCCGCGCTTATGGTATACTCACAGACAATGCGCAGCTAAGCCAATTCAGCAAAGGAATCCGAAAATATGCCGTCGATATTGCAGAAAGTCCGTACCTTATTCAGCGCCAACCTGCATGGCATGATTGACCGCGCCCTGGAAACCAACTCGCTCAAGGTCATGGACGAATACATCCGCCAGGTAGAACGCAACCTGGACGCCCTTGAGGATTCTGCGGCGACCGTGGGCGGGTCGGTGCGCACGCTCAAGCGCAAATACGAAGAATTCTCCAACCAGACCGACAAGCTGGACCGCGACATCGATACCTTGATCCTGCGCGGGAAAAACGACCTGGCTGCCGCTGCCCAAGCCGAGATGAACACCAAACAAGAGCTGGCGCAAGAATACTACGAGCAGTGGCAAGCGCAGCAAGAGCAGTACCAGGGCATGTTGAATATGCGCATGAAGCTGGAAGGGCGGCTGAACACCATCAAGCAAGAGCGCGAGAAGATGCGCTCGCTCCTGGAACTGGCGGAGACCAAGAAGGTCATGACCAAGACCCTGCGCAGCATGGACAAGCTGGATACCTCGGGCGACCAGGAAATCGACAGCCTGCTGGATTCGATTTATGCGCAGATTGACCAGGAAGACGCCCGCGCCGATATGGCCAGCCGCAAGCTCTCCGACCAGATCGAAGACACAGTCGGCATCGGGCAGATCGAATTGCAACTGGAAGAGCGCCGGCAGCGGCTCTTGGGCGCGGATTAAAGCCGGCAGCATAGCCTGGCAACAGCGAGACGATGACAAACAACAGCGAAGCGCGACAAAAAGTCTTTGGCACGCTCCTCGCCAGCGCCCTGCTGCGTTGGGAGACCTTGGTAACCTTGATGGTTACCATCATCCTCTTCCTCTTCGTGCAAGATGTCAGCTTGCCGTTTATGGAGTGGCAGCCTTGGTATTGGCTGGCGCTGGGCGGGCTGGCGGAGGCGGTGCTGGTCGCGTCCACATTGAACGACCCCGAAGCCACCGAGCAAGCGCTGGCGGAAGACTTCGAGCGCGAATATGACCTGCGCAACATTCACAACCGCATCTCCCGCGAGCGGCTGCGCGATGCTTTTGAATACCGCCGCAACATGCTCAAGCTGGCTGATGTGGCGCGTGGCTCCATGCGCACCCGCCAACGCACCTTGATTTCGGGCATCAATGACTGGATCGCCCATATGTACAACCTGGCAACGCGCATCGACCACTTCGAGAACAATGACCTGGCTGCGCGCGACCTGCAGCGGGTGCCGCGCAAAATCGCCAGTGTGCGCCGCCGCATCGACCGGGAAAGCGATAGCCACACCCGCCGTGACCTGGAGCAGCAGCTCAAGTTGCTGCAAAGACAATTGGTCAGCCTGGAAGCCAGCTCCAGCATCATCAAACGGGCTGAGATTCAGTTGGAAAGCACCTTGTCGGCGCTGGGCACGGTCTATGCGCAGATGTCGTTGCTGGGCGCAAAAGACAGCGATGGCGCGCGCGGGCAACGGCTGAGCATCGAGATTAAAGACGAGATCGACAAGCTGCAAGATACCATCGACGCCATGGACGAAGTCCACTTCCACGGGCAGCACTTGAATGAAAATATGACGGCGGCGCTGAGCGACCTGGATACCAGCGTGGTCGAGCAGCTAGATGAAAACACCGCCGCGCGCCTCCGCAAGGACAGCGCCATCGCGGACGGTCCATTGCCCGAAGATATGCTGCCAGAAGAGCAAGACCTGCGCCAAGCCAGCCAATAGAACCAGCCGCTCAGCTCTGTGCCTCTGTGATGTGTGATGAATAGCCGTTAATCAAAGCGCTCGGCGATGACCTTGCGCTTGCGCCGCCGGGGCCGCAGATTCCCCAGTCGCTGCACCAGGCGGGGCGTTTCGCGCTCGATATTGACTGTGTCTTCCAACATATTGACCAAGGTGGTCGCCAGGATGACCAGCGTCAAATACATATAGGCCACAACGGCATAGGTCTCGACATAACGAAAGCTGCGCCCGGAGCTGGTCTTGGCGATCTGCGTGATATCGCGGATGCCCAGGAATGCCAGCAGGGATGAATCTTTGATCATCGCCACAAAGTCATTGCCCAGCGGCGGCAGCACATTGCGAAAGGCCTGCGGCAGCACGATTGAGCGCATCGTCTGCCAATAGGTCATGCCCACCGAATAGGCGGCTTCGAATTGTCCTTTGGGGATGGACTGGATGCCGGCGCGCACCGTCTCGGACATATACGCGCCATAGGTGATCGCCAGCGCAACGATAGCGGTGCCAGCCGAGCTGCCGCGCCAGATCAAATCGGGGATGTCGGGGGCATCCAGCAGCTCACGCATGCCGCCGACCAGGCTGGTGTTGATGAGGTCGCGCAATGCCGGCACGACGATAAACCCGGTAACCAGCAGAACGACCAAAATAGGGATGCCGCGCATGACGCTAACATAGACGGTGCAGACATTGTAGACGCCTATGCGCAGGGCGCGCATTATGCCTTTGCGCGCGGTCTCTCGTGATTGCGGCGGCGAGGGCGGGTTGGAGCGGACGATGCCGACGATGACCGCGATAGTCAGCGCGCAAACATAAGACGCGATGCTGACGAAGAGCGTCATGCTCACGCCCTCCATCAATTGCTGGAAGATATTCGAATAGACTTTGTCAGTGATGATGCTGATAGCCAGCAGAATGCCCAAAATCACCAGAAACAGAATCCAGTAGGGAAAGGTGTAGAGACGGGCAGAGCGCATCGCCCGTCCGCGTGATTCGGCAATGATTTCTTGCAGGTCAGGCTCAGGCGCGCCGCGTGGAGCTGATGTCTTCATGCTGCCGTCCCAGGATTGTCAAACGGTGCGAAAAAATCCATTTCCAGAAAATTGAGCATTTATTCAAGCTAATCGTGTAAAAGACATTACCGGTCAATATCCTGCGGAGGTCAACCATGAAAAAACTCGCGCTCGTTGTACTTGTCATTGTGTTGGGCAGTCATCTGTCTATGCTCGCCTTTGCAAGTGGCTACGAAGCATTCTACTATGTTTCATGCCAGTTGTCCGCAGACGGCTCTACGATTGAAGCGCGGTGGGGAAACGTGTTCGGTAAAATCTCGTGGGAATGGCTGCGAGTAGTAAAATATAACCCGGCTCATCTCTACAATATGGTAGTGAACTCCGACAGAACCCAGCTCAGGCTTACGATTCTCAAAGGTCCCAGCTATCAAAACGCTAGCTTAGTTGCGACAAGGACTTGTCGTTAGCCGCCCCGGCGATAGAGGTACAAACACAGCGCTGCGCTTGAGACACAGCGCTGCGTTTGAAAACAGAAGTTGCCACTCCCAAGCCAGCTAGCTATCGCCCAGCCACTTGGCATTGATGGCAGCCAGCGAGCCGTCCTCGCGCATGGCAGCCAGCGCCATGTTAATAGGCTCAACCAGCTCGCTGCCTTGTGGATAGATGAAGCCCAGTTGCTGCTTAATCAGGTCATCGGGCAGCAGTTTGATCTTGTCGGCGTTCAGCCCGGTATAGCCTTGCCCCGCGACATCGTCAATCACGACCGCGTCGATATCGCCGGTAATCAAAGCCTGCACCGCCAAGCCGAACTCGCCATAACCCACGATACGGTCTTCATCGACCAATTCGCTGGCAGCGATGTAGTTTGTCGTCGCCACTTGCACGCCAATGACGAAGTCGCCCGCCACGAAGTCGGCCGCGCCGACGAAACGATCTTCTTCCAGCCGCACCATCATGCGCTGGATGACATCGATATAGCCATCTGAGTAATCGACGATCTGGGCGCGCTCTTCGGTGATGGTGATGCCATCGGCAGCCATGTCAAACTCGCCATTGGACACCGCCACGATCAGCCCTTCCCAACTGGTTTCGATGTATTCCGGGGCGCAATTCAAACGCGCGCAGATTTCGCCAATCGTATCATAGTCCCAGCCTTCTGGCTCACCGGTATCGGGGTTGAGCGTGTTGAAAGGCGGGTAGGCATTTTCGACGGCGACTGTGACTGTGCGGCCACCCAGGTCGGGCAGCATCATGTCATCGGCAGAGTCGGGCGCGAACCACTTGGCGTTGATAGCGTCCAGCGTGCCATCTTCCCGCATGCTGTCCAGCGCCATGTTGAAGGGTTCAATCAGCTCGGAATCCTGGGGATAGATGAAGCCCAGGTGGTCGGATACCAGTTCGTCGGGCAGCAGCTTGATGTCTTCGGAATTGACGCCGACATAGCCCTGCCCCGCGACATCATCCATGACGACGCCATCGACATCGCCAGAGATGAGCGCTTGCACGGCAAACCCGAAACTATCGTAGGGCACGACGCGGTCTGTGCCAACCAGTTCTTCGGCAGCCAGGAAATTGGTGGTCGCGACTTGCACGCCAATGGTGTAGTCGCCCGCGGCGAATTCAGCGGCATCGGCGAAGCGGTCTTCGTCCAGGCGCACCATCAGCCTTTGGATAGTGCTCATGTAACTATCGGAGAAAGCTACCATTTCGGCGCGCTCTTCCAAAATGGTGATGCCGCCCGCCGAGACATCGTACTCCCCGAGTGAGACAGCGACGATCAGACCTTCCCAGCCGGTCTCGATCCATTCGGTAACGCAATTCAGCCGCGCGCAGATCTCGCCCAGCACATCATAATCCCAGCCCATGGCTTCGCCGCTTTCGTCGATGAAGCTGAAGGGGATATAGGCATTGTCCACGGCGACGACGACTGTGCGGCCGCCCAGGTCGGGCAAGTGCCCGTCCGCAAATGCAAAGGGCAGCGCTAGCAACAGCATCGCCAGCAGCAGCAAGGTCTTGGTTATTTTCATTGTTCTTCCTCCTGTTGTTTGGAAAACTTGGTCAGTTGTGTTTTCGCAAGCCCATTCTATCACGCAAAGAGCGGTATAGGCAAAGGCGGGTGATTTGAAGATTGGCGCATTGCCGATTATCATTCCGCTAGGGCTGGTCAGTAAAAAAGGGGTGGCGAAACATGATTGAATTGGCGATTTCTTCCTGGACGGTGCATGGCGCATTGGGCGCGCCTTGGTATGAGCCTGACGCAGACGGACGGATGGTCAACCGCGCGGAAAGCCAGCCTGCTGAATTGAGCCTGCTGGATCTGCCGGCTTTCATCGCGGACGAAGGCATCAAGCTGCTGGAGATATGCAATTTTCACCTGCCGTCCCTTGAGGACAGCTACCTCGCCCGGCTGCGCGCGAATATCGAAGCGGCCGGCGGGACCCTGGTTAATTTGCTGGTCGACACCGGCAACTTGTCGGCGGCTGACAATGCAATCTGGCGGCGGGATATCGAAGCAGCCAAGCGCTGGCAAGACATCGCCGTCAAACTGGGGGCGCGGGGCGTTCGTCTGGATTGCGGCACGGATGCGCCAAGCCCAGCCGCTATCCAACGCAGTTGCGATTCCCTGCGCGAATTGGCGGATTATGGCGCGGGGCTGGGCTTGCATACCAGCACCGAGAATTGGCGCGCCACCAGCGTGGAAAGCGAAAATCTGCTGCAAATCCTGGATGGCGTAGGGCGTCCGCTGCGGCTGTGTGTTGACTTTGGCAATGCCGCCAAGACAGCCGACAAATACGCCACCCTGCGCGCGCTGCTGCCACGGGCGACTTCCCTACATTGCAAGGGCATTTTCAACGGCAACGCGCTGGATGTGGCGGAGTTCAAACAGGCGCTGGCTTTGGTGAGGGCAGCCGACTTCCGCGGGCATATCGCGCTGATTTGCGATGGCACAGAAGACGAATGGCGCAAGGCGCTCGCGCTCAAAGACCATGTCGAGCGTGAATTGATGCGCGCCAGCTGAGGGCGGGGAGCAACGATGACTCGCTATGACATCATTTCCAAAGACGCTCGGTGATATTGGGAGGCGGTTGACGACAACATTGTTTCGCTCACGGCAACGAGTTTTCAAATGCTGCGGCGATACAAACAAACGGCGATTCAATCGACAAGCGAAGCAGCGCAGGAAGGAACAGTCTATTGGGAGTCTATAAAATGGAGTTACCCTAGTTTGTCCAGAGAAGAAGCCATTCGCAGGTTGATACGGTCGGAGAAAATCGACCAGAAGATCAAAGTTATACGCAAGACAATCGGCAGGGCGAGCCAAACACTTAATGACTGAAATGATGAATAAAATCACTGTAGGGGACGCAATTGCGCTAATTCCCCATTTGGATGACGATTCCATTCATTGTTGCATCACGGATATTCCCTACGGCATTAGTTTGGACTATTGGGATGTTCTGCACAATAATGCCAACTCGGCGCTATTGGGCGCGTCTCCCGCGCAAGAAGGCAAGAGTGGATTTAAGCGGCGTGGCAAACCAATTCGTGGCTGGAGCATGTCCGACCGCCAAATTCCTAAAGAATATCAAGAATGGTGCTATCAGTGGGCTTCCGCTCTATATCCGAAGGTTAAAGACGGGGCAAGTGTGTTCGTCTTTGGCACAAGGCGAACATTGCATCGGGCGATTCTTGCCTTGGAGGACAGTGGATTTTTGCTCAAGGATATTCTTGCATGGGAGAAGCCGGTCGCGCACCACCGCGCTCAACGGCTGTCGGTTGTCTTGTCTCGACGCGGTTTGCAAACAGAAGCTGAGAAATGGTCGGGCTGGCGGCTAGGCAACCTAGCGCCAATTTGGGAGCCAATCGCCTGGCTGTTTAATCCCTATCCAAAAACGATTACCGACGTTGTTCTCGAAAACGAGGTTGGCGCAGTAAATGCAGCCGCCGTGATGACGAACGGCAAGCAGCCGAAGAACCTGGTCAAAGGCTGGTTTCAAGAGAACGAAGAACGACTCCATGAAGCGCAAAAGCCGATAGCGGTGCTGGAATTTCTAATAAGGTTATCAACTCTTGAAGGGCAGATTGTGCTGGACCCCTTTGCGGGGAGTGGCTCTACCGCCGTCGCTTGTCAAAACCTGAATAGGCATTTCATTGGCATTGAGATCAACGAAGCGTATGTAGAGCTTGCAAAATCTCGCCTGCATCCGATTGCTGCAACAAACCATAAGCTGGTCGGCAATGACCTGAGGCAATTCACTATGTTTGACAAATCCAAAGCGCTTGGATAGCAGCCACTATGACCGTATCACACTGGCAGCGGGCGCAGCAGCAAGAGCGCGAAGTTGACTTTCTGGTTGTGGGCGCGGGCTTGGTCGGTGGCGCGGCGGCTTGCTTCGCCCGGCAGGCTCACGGGCGCGATGTGGTGGTTACCGACGCGCGCGATGCTGGCATGGGCGCGAGCGGCCGCAACGCCGGCTTCATGATCAGTGGGCTGGATACCTATTATCACCGCGCCATCGAACAGTATGGACAGCCCGTCGCCCGCGAGATGTGGGCGCTTTCGCAGCGCAGTATGGATCTGTGGCGGGGCTTTGCGCACAATAGCGACTTTGCCGTGCCGCTTGACGAATGTGGCTCGCTGCTGCTGGCGGAATCACCCGAAGAAGCGAAAGAGCTGGAAAACGCGGCGCGGGCGCTGGAAAAAGACGGTATTGAAATCAACTACTACAGTCACGATCCGCTGGGGCGCGGTTATCACGCGGGCATTGAACAGCCGCTGGACGCCGGTGTGCAGCCCTACCTGCTGACGCGCAGCATCATGGCGCAGAGCGGCGCGGAACTCATCGCCAACAACGAGGTCTACGCAATCGAATGCGCGGACGAACAGGTCACGGTCGAAACGCGGCGCTATCGCTTCCGGGCGCGTTATGTCATGTTATGCACAAATGCCTGGTCACCGCAGATCGATCCCTGGTTTCGTGGCAAGGTCCTGCCGGTTCGCGCGCAATGCCTGGTTACTGAACCGCTGGAACACACTCCCCTGCCCTATTGCGGCTACAGCGATTATGGCTATATGTATTATCGCAGCACCTTTGATGGCCGCTTCTTGCTGGGCGGCGGGCGCAACCACTTCCGCAGTGAAGAAAACGGCACCAGCGAAGACCGCCTAAACCCCAATGTGCAGGCTTTTTTGGACAGCTACCTGAAGAGGTACTTCCCCGATGTAAGCGTGCCGGTCGCCCAGCGCTGGAGCGGAATCATGGGCTTTAGCTGCGATGGGCTGCCGCTGGTGGGGACGTTGCCGGGCAAGCCGCGCGTGGGCTTCGCGGTTGGCTTCACGGGGCATGGCTTGGCGATGGGCGCGGGCTCAGCCGAACGAGCCGTCGACAAATTGCTGCATGGACGGAGCGCCGGGGCGGTTGATGTAGCGCGCTGGGGCTGAGCGGCCCCTTACCACTCCGCTACCGAGCCATCACTCCTGCGCCATTGCGGGTTGCGCCAACGAAAATTGTGGTCGCTGGCGGCGCGCACCTTGTCTTCGTCGATGCGGATGCCCAAGCCAGGCGCGCTCGGCACTTTGACGAAGCCATCTTTATAATCAAACACGGTGCGGTCTTCCAGGTAGTCCAGCAGGTCGATATCCTTGTTGTACTGGATGCCCAGACTCTGCTCCTGGATGAGCGCGTTGTAGGCAACCGCATCGACTTGCAAGCAGCTTGCCAAAGCGATCGGTCCCAGCGGGCAATGCGGTGCCAGGGCAACATCGTAGGCTTCCGCCATTGTGGCGATTTTGTAGACTTCCGATATGCCGCCAGCGTGCGAGACATCAGGCTGGATGATATCCACGCTGCCTTCCGCCAGGATGTCTTTGAAATCCCAGCGCGAATACATGCGCTCACCCGTGGCGATTGGGATGCAAGTCGACCGTTTGATATCCAGCAGCGCTTCGTTGTGCATAGGCAAGATGGGCTCTTCCACGAACATGAGGTGATAAGGCTCTAGCTCGCGGATGAGCATTTTTGCCAGGGGCTTGTGCACGCGCCCATGAAAATCGACCGCGATGCTGACCGCGCCGCCGACTTGCTCGCGCACCGCCGCCACCCGCGCCACCGCCGCGTCGATATGCGTGAAGTTGTCCATAAAATGCACATTGCCGACCGCGCCCATCTTCAGCGCGCGCAGTCCGGCGTCTGTGAGCTTTTGCGCCGACCGCGCCGCCTCGGCTGGAGTCTCGCCGCCGACATGCGCGTAGACCTGCACCCGGTCACGGACTTTTCCGCCCAGCAGCGCATAAACTGGCAGACCATGGTACTTGCCTTTTATGTCCCAAAGCGCCTGGTTGACGCCGGCGATGGCGCTCATCATCACGGGTCCGCCACGATAAAAGCGCCCTCGAAAGAGCGTCTGCCAGATATCTTCGATCTGGCGTGGGTCCCGCCCTAGCAGGTAGTCCGCCATATCTTCGACGGCGCCGCGCACTGTGCCGGCCTGCCCTTCCACGATCGGCTCGCCCCAACCGAAGTAGCCAGCATCGGTGGAAACCTTCAAGAAGAGCCAGCGCGGTTTCAAAGTGAATAATTCCAGCTTGGTTATTTTCATGGCAGCGCCTTATGGCATGATTCGCGGAATGACACACAGGCAGTATACTAGGCGCATGGCATCAGTCAAAATGAAGGAATAGGGGGCGACCTTGAAGCAACTGGCTGCATTGCTGCGCCAACGTTTGCTGGTCTTGATGCTGGCATTCGCCTGGCTTTTCACGCAGGGTCCGCTACCGGCGGTGGCGGCTGCCGGCGAGGGCGAGGCAGGCGCGGTCAACCCTTTCATCCCGCTGATGTTCGCGCTGGGTGTCATCTTGCTGGCATCGCGGGCGGGCGGCGCGGCAGCCAGGCGCTTAAAGCAACCGCGCGTGCTGGGGCAACTGCTGGTGGGCGTCTTGCTGGGTCCCACCGTGCTGGATATGCTGCATTGGGGTGTCCTGCAGGGCGTCGATTTGCAGCACACGATTAAGGAACTGGCGGAGCTGGGCGTGCTGCTTTTGATGTTCAATATCGGCTTGGAGGTGCACCTCAGCGAGCTGGCAAAGGTCGGGCGGGTGGCGGTTTTTGGCGGGCTCTTAGGCGTGGTCGCGCCGATTGCGCTGACATTGCTGGTGCTGCTGCCGGCTGGTTATGACACCTTCCCGGCGCTCTTCGCGGGGGTGACGCTGGCAGCCACATCGGTGAGCATCTCGGCGCAGGTCTTGCTGGAGTTAGGCTACTTGCACACAAAAGAAGGCAACGCGCTCTTGGCGACCGCCTTGATAGACGATGTGCTGGCGATTTTGGCGGTGTCGCTCACGCTGGTGCTGGCGGGCGCGCAGGCGAGCGAATCTGGCGCTGACCTCAGCCAGTTGCTGGTGATCGTCTTGCAGATGGCGGGTTACATCGCCGTGGCCTTCGCGCTGGCATGGTATGGGCTGCCGCGGGCATTTCGCTGGATCCGCAGCCGCCCACAGCTGGCGCAGGCTTATGGCATGCCTATCTTCGCGCTGGCGGCGGCGCTGTTCTTCGGCTGGTCGGCGGAGTATTTTGGCGGCGTGGCAGCTATCACCGGCGCATTTATCGCGGGCGTCGGCTTGAGCCAGTTGCACGGCCAGGGCATGAAGCAGGAAATCGAGCAGACCATGACGCACCTGGCTTATGTCTTGCTCGTGCCTATCTTCTTCATTGATGTGGGTTTGGAAACCAACCTCAGCGCTTTCCCGCTGGAGGCGCTGCCTTTCATGCTGGTCCTGCTCTTGATGGCGGTGGTCAGCAAGGTCCTTGGGGCTGGCATCGGCGCGCGCATGGGCGGCTTTGACCTATGGGAATCGCTGCGGGTGGGTGTCTGCATGGTTTCGCGCGGCGAAGTCGGGCTGATTATCATTTCCATTGGCTTGACCAGCGGCTTGCTGGATGGCGACAGCGAATTGTATGCCTCGCTATTCATGGTTATCTTGCTGACCACAGTGCTGACGCCGCCGATGGTGCGCTGGGTCTTCCAGGGCAAAAGCAAAGGCTATCCCGCGCTGAGGAGCGCAGCGACAGGAGGCGAAACATCATGAAGATGATTGTGCTCATCACCTCAAATGTAGAAGATGGCTTGGATGTCGCTACTCGCTGGCAGAAGGCGGGCGCGCCGGGCGTAACGTTGCTGAAGAGCTTTGGCTTGCACAGCTTGCAGACCAAGCTCGCCAGCGACGAGCTGGAAGTGCCGCTGCATATCGCCAGCTCCATGGCCAGCATGATGGCTTATGTGCTGCGCGAGATGGAACTCAACAACCATGTCTTGCTGTCGGTCGTGCCCAAAGAGTTAATCCCGACGCTGCTGGACGAGGCGCGGGCGGTCATGGGTGATTTGACAGAGCCGAATCACGGCGTGGCTTTCGTCGTGCCGCTGGACGAGGCGATCGGCGTGCAGAGCTATACGCCCAGTAGCGGGGATGGCTAAAGCGCAGGCGGGAAACAATTACTTATTGCAGATTTGTCCGCCTAGTCTGTGCGTCTTCGTACAATATAGCCCTGGCATAAACCCTTCCGCGCAGAATCGTCTCATCACGGATAATGATGACGAATGACAATATCTGAGCGCGCAGGGTTCAGCCTTGAGCGGCAGCGCATTTCTGCTAGAATGGCTCTTAGCTAGCGAGGTAGCTCAATTGGCAGAGCAGGTGCCTTTGGAGCACAAGGTTAAAGGTTCGAGTCCTTTCCTCGCTGTTCATTGATGTGAGAGCCCGCCGCGCGCGGGTTCTTTATTCTTTAGCCAGACAAGCCCGCAATCAACCGCCCTAGGCTGCCAATGCCCTGGCGCAATTTGTCATGCGATAAGTAGCTGTAGGACAGCCGCAGATGCTGCGCGCCCATGGCTGGCTCGGCGAAGAAACCGCGCCCGTTGGCGAAATAGACCTGCTCCGCCTGCGCCCTTCTCTCCAGCGTATCGACATCCACCATGTCCGGCAGCCGCAGCCAAATGAAGTAACCGCCTTGCGGATGTGTCCAACTGACGCCGTCTGGCATGGCATTCTCCAGCGCCGCCAGCGCCAAATCGCGCCGCGCCTGATATTGCCCGCGCAGCCAGTCCACATGCGCCGACCATGCGCCGCTGCGACAGTATTCCGCCACAACCGCCGCGCAGAACGGGTTCGCCCCGCCGCCCATGCGCAATATGCCGCTGGCACCGAAGTCGGCAATCTGTCGCGCGCTACCCACCAGCCAGCCCAGCCGCAAGCCCGGCGCCAATGTCTTGGAAAAACTACCCAAGCGCAAGACATTCTCGCCGCCAGCCAGCGCATAGAAACTCGGCGGAGCCTTGCCAGCAAAACGCAAATCGCTGTAGACATCGTCTTCGACGATGATGAAGCCATGCGCTTTGCTCCGCTCAATGACGGCGCGGCGACGATCCTCGCTGATGGTGATGCCGCTGGGATTTTGGAAGTTAGGCACAACATAATAGAAACGTGGACGCGCCGGTTCCGCCGCCAGTCGCTCTAGTTCAGCTTCTAGCGCGTCCAGCTTGGGGCCCTCGGCATCAATGGGAATCGCGCGCAACCGCAGCCCCTGGTCGCGGAAGATGTGCAGGGCATCGCGGTAGCTGGGCGCATCGACCAGGACGGTATCGCCGGCTTGTGTCAGCAGGCGCGTTATCATGGCGACGCCGCCGGTGGAACCCGGCACAATCATCAGGTTATCGCGCTTGATGCCCAGCGTTTCGATGCCGTTCAGGCGCGCCAGCAGAAAATCCAGCAACAGGGGGTCGCCTTGTTCATCGCCATAATTGAAGGCGCGCAGGGGCGGACGCTCATCCCAGCCCGCCAGCACAGCCCCAATACCATGCGCGGGCAGCAAGTCTGGCGCGGGATGCCCGGCGAAAAGCGGGATGCTGCCAGGGATGATGCCCTGCTGCGCGCTTTGCGGGCGAGTCATCGCCTCGCCCCTACCCATTGACAAAACAAAAGATCATTTCGGCGTGGCTTCGGGTGGCAGCGGCGTAACATAGGTCGCATCGCCGCGCGCCGCCAGGAACTCCGCCTTTGCCGCCGCCAGCAAGTCGGCATCTACGAGCAGTTCACAGCCCGCCAGCGCCATGGTCTTCGCCGCCAGCAGCATGCCTTTCGCGCCGATGCTGGAGCCGGTCGAGGCAACTGTCTGCCAGCTGTGCCCAGGCGTGCCCAGGGGCCAGCAGGTTGTGGTCATCTGCGCTGTCGGCGTAATCCAACTGACATCGGCGACTTCGGTGGAGCCGCCCATCAGTGGCGGGGTCGGCGAATGCGGAAAAACGCCTTCCCACAGCGGGTCAGCCATAGTCGCTTTGTCCAGTTGCTGGCTGGTGGATAGCTGCATCCAGTCGAAGCCGCGCTGCACCGAGCCGGCTGGGAAGCTGGTTTGCAGCTCGCGGGCATATTTCCGTTCTCTTTCGGTAAAAATCATGCCGCCAGCCGCCGCCATCTTCTCATACAGCAAGTCGGACATCACCTGGTTGGGCAGCATATCGTAGCAGCCGGTTAGAAACTCAATCTCGCAGCGCGTGCCGGACATCAGCGCCGCGCCCTGGGCGATATCCTGCACCCAGCGATACATCTCTTCGACTTGTTCCCGTTTGGGCGCGCGCACGAAATACCAGACCTGGGCATAGGCCGGCACAACATTAGGCGCTTGTCCGCCGCTGGTTATTACGCTGTGGATGCGCGATTCGGGCGGGACATGCTCGCGCATATAATTGACGCCGACATCCATCAGCATGACGCCGTCCAATGCGCTGCGCCCCAGCCAAGGCGAGCCACCAGCGTGGGCAGCCACGCCATAAAAATTGACGCGAAAGGAATTCATCGCCAGCGACGAGCCATTCCAAACCACATTGCTAGCGCCCGGGTGCCAGGTGAGGGCGGCGTCCAGGTCGTCAAAGACGCCATCGCGCGCCATGAAGGTCTTGCCAACCAGGGTCTCTTCCGCCGGACAGCCATAAAAGCGGATGCTGCCGGGGATGCCCTGCGTCTGCATGGTATGTTGCAACGCCAGCGCCGCGCCCAGGCAAGCCGTGCCATACAAATTGTGTCCGCAGCTGTGCCCGGGGCCGCCGTTTACTATCGGCGACTTTGTGCTGGAAAGTTCCTGCGAGAGACCGGGCAGGGCGTCGTATTCGCCCAAGAAGCCGATTGTCGGACCGTCACTGCCCCACTCGGCGATGAAGGCTGTGTCCATGCCGCCCGCGCCCCAGCTAATCTCAAAGCCAGCCGCCGCCAGCTTATCCGCCAGCAGTCGTGATGCAAATGTTTCTTGCAGGGCGATCTGTGGATTATCCCAAATCTGCTTGGCGATATACGAAAGTTCTTCGTCCTGCTCGTTGATGTGCTGCAGGATTAGTTGCTCAGCGTCCATGCCCGTCCCCCGTTTTGCGTTTGACCATGTCAATCGATTTACAAGATTGAAGTATACCGCTCCGACTTTGTGAGCGCAGCCTATGCTTTGTCACGCAGTGGAATGACCAGGTCTTTGCGAAAAGTCGTCAGCGACACCAACTGACCCGTTTCATCAATGACAAAGAGGTCTTCCACGCGCACCCCGAAACCTTGGTCAGGATAATACAAGCCCGGCTCAATGCTAAAGACATTGCCAATCTCGAAAATATCCTTGCGCGCCAGGTGGCTTATGGAGGGGCGCTCGTGAATGTCGATGCCCACGCCATGCCCCAGGCTGTGCATATAACCGTGAAGTGTCTTGGGGTCGCTGCGTGAAGTGGCGTGCCCGCGCGCTTCAAAATGATCTTGCACTATTTCCTGCATGAGATGCGCCGGCTTGTTAAGCCCATAAGCCTCAATAGCGATATCAAAGGCTTCCCTGACTGTGTCGTAGGCGGCTTGCACCTCGGGCGGGGCATAGCCGACGCACCAGGTGCGCGTCATATCATGGTGATAACCGCCGCCCAGCTCGCGCGGGAATAAATCAAAGACGATGGCTTGTCCGGCCTGCAAGGGCATATCCGCCTCGCCGCGGCTGTGTGGCGAGCCGCCATCCGCCCCTTGCGCGAAGATCATACCCGTGTCTTCCAGCCCGCGCGCCATCAACTCACGCCGCGCCAAGTCTTTGACCATGCCGATGGTAACGCGCTCTCCGGCTTCGTCCAGCAAGAATTCGCCAGCCTGGCGCAAACCACCCAGAAAATCCCAAACCGCTTGCATGACTGCGTTGCTGCGCCTCGCCACTGACTTCATCCGCGCGATTTCTTGGGCATCTTTGGTCAACATGGCGGTTTCTATGACGGTCGGCGAGCCTTCCGCTACAAATTCGTACTGCGATTGCGTAGCCAGCAGTTGGTAGAGGCGGATGGTTTTGTTGACTTGCCATGAGCCGTATAGCCCAACACGCCCGCTGCGCAAGCCGACCGCCCGCAGCAGGTCGCCGAAGAAGAGCGCGGTCGCTGCTGTCGCTTTGTTATCAGCCTCCTGCAGGCGATCGTGGTAGCCCAGCTCGGCGGATGTCTTGACGGGCAAGCTGCTTTTTTGAGCTTCGGCGTATTCGATGCCGCTGCAAACCAGCAGGGTTTCGCCATCGCGCGCTTTGACAATCGTGCCGTGGGTGATCTTCGCGCCGTTGCTGAGGTAATAGCGGGCGCTGTTGAATTCTTCGCCGCCGAAGACGATAAAGGCGTCCAGGTCGCGCTCACGCATCAGGCGGTCGATGTCCGATTTCATGGTTGAACCCTCTGCTGCTCAAATAGTCGGTGTAGGGGCGAGGCGATGACTCGCCCGAAGCCACATTAGC
>VXNO01000156.1 GCA_009840575.1 Chloroflexota bacterium
GGGCTGGGGGATGGGGGTTTGCGGGCAAATTCCTGCGCCCGCGCATACAGCCGCAGCAGGAATTCGCGCGGCTCTTCATCAATTTGCAGCGGCTTTTGGCGCAGGGTCCGCAAATAGGGTGTCTCCAGCGCGCTCTCGCTGATGACCTGGTTGAACTGCGCCACGAAGGCATTGTGCTGCATAACGACGGCGTTGAGGAAGTGCGGCTCGTTACTAGCTTTCCACAATTCGCAAGCTGCCAGCAGCGCTTCCATCCAGTGCAGCAACGTACCCAGCTTGTAGCGGTGCTCGGGGTCGGTCATCAGTTCGCGCGCCAGCAGCTCGCCGTGCAGCCCGCTCATCGCGTCTACGGTTCGCTTTGCGTCCAGCGGCAGTGGTAAATCCAGGTCGTCAATGTAGCGGGCATAATCAAAGAAGTCGGGGTTGCGCAGTCGGCGGCTCTTGGCGTGGATTTGGTCGCCGGAGCGCGAAGTGGCGATGCCGTTATGCAGGGTCGCCATACGCCCCTCGACATCGGCGCGGCGGCTTGCGCCCAGGTAGCGGCGGACGTGCTTGGCGGTCATGAGCGTGTTGATGGTGTAATGCCCGTCAAAGACCGGCAGCACAAAGGAATCGATGGCGTTGCGCCCAATGACCGACTCGGCCAGGAAACCTTTCGAACCGACCACCAGCAAGTTCTGCCCCAGCAGCTCGTTGGCGCGCAGCAAGAGCCAGGACTTCAGCATGACGCCATGAAATTGCAAGAAGCTGCCGGCGCTGAAAGCCAAGGCGCGATAATAAATGAAGTTCAGCACCGCGCCTTGCAGCACGAGGTTGTACATTTGGCGCAGCACATTGCTGAAATTGATGGGGTTTTCGTTGAAGATGCGCTTCTTGGATAAGTGATCGATGCTGGCGGGGATGGCTTCGTTGAGCAGCTTGATGCCCACATAGGCGCATTGATATTTGCTGGGCATAGCCATGCGCTGCAAAATCTGCAAGCCGTGTCCCAGCTTGCCCAGCAGGCGCCCGGGGCCATCAATATCGAAGCTGGTCAGCACCATGCGGCTGAGCACATGGGTCTCCAGGCGCTGCCAATTTTTGCAACTGCTCTGTGGCACGAGGAAGATGGAAAGCGAGCGCGGACCGCTGCTGGCTGGGTCGGTCTTGGCGACGATGGTGTGGTAATCGGCATGGTAGGAATTATTAATCAGCCACTTGCGCCCTTTGATGTGGTAATCGGCGCAGTTCGGGTCGGTGGAAAGCGGCTTGGCGATGGTGCTGGCGGACAGCAAGTCGCTGCCGATTTCTTCTTCCGTCCAGCCCAAGGTGAAGAGGCTGTCTTTGAGCTCTTCGGCGATTTCGTCTTCGCCCGCGGCGATGATGGTCATCCAGGCGAGCATGCTGGCGCCCGCGGCAATCATCAAGTCGGGTTCATCGCCATACAGCGCCGTGCCGACTTGCAGGGATTTGTGCATGTTGAAATCGGGCAGCAGCGCATCATAAAGATGGCGGATCGACCCGCGCAGGTGGTCAAAGTCGACGATATTGCCGAAATCAGAGTCGGTAACAAACATGCGGGCGCGTCCAGGTCATTGCGAATAGCCGCGCTAGTATAGGCGCAAAGCGGCGCGCCTTCAAGACCCGCAGTCGCTCCTCCCCATCCTAGCGCACGTCGGTCTCGCGGGGGACGACATCGCAGGTTTCTTGATACCAGGTCAACAGGCGGTCGCGCAGTTGCGCCAGCACGTTTGCATAAGCGGGCTCGTCGATGAGGTTGCGCATCTCGCCGGGATCGGCGCGCAAGTCATAGAGCTCGTCTTGTTCATAGAGGCGGCGCACATATTTGTGTGTCAGTGTGCGGCACATGGCGGCTTTGCTGTGTGAGCCGCTTTCGCTTTTTTGCATCTGGGCGCGGGGCCAATACAGCACACTGCGGTCATCGTAGGCAGGGCTTTCTTTCTCTTTGGCTTGTTCCTCGCCATAGAGGCGGCCACCTTCACAGAAGACGGCATCGCGGTGTTGGGTCTCGTCGTCGGCGACCAACCCTGCCAGCGAGCGCCCGAAGTGGTCATAGCCAGGGTCAATGCCCGCCCAGTCGTAGGCGGTGGCGGTGAAATCAATCAGCTCTACCAATTGCTCGCGGATGCCAGGCTGGATAGGCGCGCCCGCAGGTGGCTTGACGATGAACGGCACGCGCGCCAGGCAATCTTCGAATGTGTTCTGCGTCTTTTCTACCAAGCCATAATCGCCGGTGAAGTCGCCATGATCGCTGAAGAAGAAGATGGCGCTGTCGTCATAGATGCCGCCCTCTTTTAATGCCGCGACCAGCTTGCCAAACTGGGCATCGACGCGGGCGCACATGCCGTAATAGGTGGCGCGCAGCTCGGTGAAGCGCTCTTCGCTCCAGCCTTGCAAGCCCTGCCGTTCGTAGATGCCTCGCAACAGCGCGGGTTTTTTCTCCCAGTCGGGACTGGGCAGCCGCGCGGGAATCGCCTCGCGGTCGATCTGGCTGTACCAGGGGTCTTCGACGCCATAAGGCGGGTGCGGATAGCCGATGGGCAGGTAGATGCACAGCGGCTGGTCGGGCGGGGCATTAAGGATTTGTTGGCAAGCGCCATCCACCATCGCCCAATCGTTGTCATAGTAGACTTCGTCATCGCCGGTATCGAGCTTGCCCGCGTAGAAGGAGTAATAATTGTCGCCGCCGGGCTCCCCTCGCCATTCATCAGCGCTGTGCAGGTTGGGTCGCAGCGGCTGTCCCGCCTCGTATTTGACATCGCAATAGTCTTCAAAGCCATTTTGGCGCGGCACGAGGTCGTTTTTGCCGCCCCACCACACCAAGTAGCCGGCATCTTTGAGCTTTTTCAGCAAGACGGGTTCATCCGGGCGCAGCATATGGAACATGGTGCGATGCCCGCGCGCATGCGGATACCAGCCGGTCATAAATGAGCAGCGGCTGGGCGTGCAGACGGGATTTTGGCAGAAGGCATGGCGAAAGGAGACGGCGTCAGATTCGATGATGCGGTCGAGGTTGGGCGTGTGGGCGGCGGGGTTGCCCAGATGCCCCAGTACATCGCCGCGCCATTGGTCGGGATTGAAGATGATAATGTGTGCTTGCTTGGGCATGAGCAGGCGCTCCCTCAAATATAGATTTGTCTATCCAACCGTCCAGTCTTCAAAGGCGAGATTTGGAACTCGGCGGAAGTGGCGGGTGTTGCGGGTTACCAGGATCAAGTTGCGCGCCAAAGCGATTGCGGCAATTTGGGTCTCTACAGGACCTATCCTCATGCCTGCGTCCTTCAGGTAGCCATCAATGCGTCCGTACACCCTCGCTGCGGCTTCATCAAAGGGCAAAATCGTATAGCGCATAAAAAAAACCGCCTGCTTTGCATAAGTCAGCAAAGGTTGCTCGGCTCTGGCAGCGCCGGAGAACATTTCCGCCATCGTCAGGGCGCTTATAGCGATCGCGGATGTGGGCGCTAGATCCGCATTGCGCTTCACTTGCGGCTCGCGTCCACTTAGCAAGTGGATGCAGATGTCAGTATCTAAGAGGTAGATCATTCCAGGGTTTCGTAAACCTCGCGGTTGCCGTATTCGTCGCGCCGAAACCGCAAATTAGGCAAGCTGCCAATATGCTCGTCCTGTGGTGTTTCCTTGTACTGTTGCTGCTTGATATCGTGTTGCAGAGCGCGGCTCAAGTATTCCAGGAGTTGCGCCTTTTCTTCTAGTGTGAGCTTCTGCATCGCCCGCGCAACTTCCAATAGCGCGCTTTGCGACCCCTCAGCAATGGGATAGCCCCGCTTATTTTCGATCGCATCTTGCATTGGGTTTGCCTTTGCCTTGCCTTCATCATTTAATCGCAGATTGCCCCTCACAGCAAATCACCCGGCAGCGGTTGGAAATCAACATCGTAGCCAAAGGCGCGCGAGGCCACCTGTGCCGCGCGCAATCCATCGCCGCACCATTGATAGGGATTGAAGATGATGATTTGTGGCTGCTTCATAAAGCCTCCTATCCCGACCGTTACTTAATTGTCCAGTCTTCTATCAGCAAATCAGGGAGGCGCATAAATCCGCGCTTGTCGTGAGTTACGATGGCCAAGGCATTTGCCATAGCGACGGCAGCGATTTGCATATCGGCGACGCCCATCAATTGCCCGCGGTCTCTCAAGTAGGCGTGGATGCGACCATAGGCATCTGCTGCCGGGTCATCAAAGGGCAAGCTGGGAAAGTGCGAAAAGAACTCATCCTGCTCCTGCCGATACCGCGCAGGCGAGCGCCCACGATACGAACCAGCCAGCATTTCCGCTTTGGAAATCGAACTGATGCCGATGCCATGACTCTGATGTCGCAGCAGTACCCTATCGAATAGCTGCGGGTATCTCTCGTTGATGCAATAGATGCAGATGTTGGTATCCAGCAGGTACCTCATGAGGTGTCAGAACACATACTTCCAGACACCGTGATCAACTTCCCGCTCTACAATAAGCAGCGGATCATCCTCATAGCTGCCAAAGCCCAATTCATCCGCCATCCACACCGGCATGCGGCGGTAGAACTCTAACTCGACTTTGCGGGGCAACTGCTTCAAGCCTGTGCGCGTTAGTGGCAAGGTTTGATTGTGCTCTTCGCAAAAAGCAAAAAAGTCGGCGTCTGCCTGGCAAGCATCGTTCTGGTGGGCAGTCCATTTGAGTGCTTTGCGCTTGTGCATAGTCGCACTGCTTTCAACTTCCTATCACGAAATAATTTTAGCGATAGTCGCGTAGTCTGTCAAATCTGAGGCTCCTGTTGCCTCACAGCAAATCACCCGGCAGCGGTTGGAAATCAACATCGTAGCCAAAGGCGCGCGGACCCACCACCGCCAGCGCTGCGGGCGTCTTCAACTCCTTGGGCGCGGGCATGCCCAGCACCGCCACGCGCAACCCATAGCGCAGCGACTCGGTGCCGATCGCCTCGCCATCGTCCAGGCTGACGATTGTGATAAGGTCGGGCACAGCGCAGAGCACTTCATCGCCTAGCCACGCGATGAGATTCTCGTTCTGAAACTCAATCTCTAGACTTCTCCCCAATTCATTGGGGGGACCGAGGGGGGTAAACGCGCTGATTTTCAGCTTGCCGCGGGCGAAACCCTGGACAGTGCGCCGTTCGACATCGATGATCTTGCCGGTGAACAAGATACGCCCATGGCAGAGCTTGGCGATGGTCGCGGCGGGTTCCATGCTGCGCGCGCGACAGTCCAGCACCGCTTGGCCGATACGCTTCGCCAAACTGAGCGTATCGCGGATGATAGTGCGCTTCAGTTCCGCGCCGCTCATCACCGGCATCACCAGCGCCGCGCTGCCGCCCATCTCGATGGTCAAGCTGCGCGCAAAGTCTTCCGCCTGCTTTGCCGAGCCGATGCGCGGGAAGATGGCGATATTGCCATGCGTATCCGCCAAGGCGAAGGGGCTGGGCGCGACGCCATAAATCATAAAGGTGTCCATCTGTAGCTCGGGGAAAGCCCGCCCCATGCTGTCGCCATCGACGGCGGGCAAGCCCAGTTGCAGAGCCGCCACCAGCGGTCCCAGCGCGTTGCCGCCGCCAATCTCGCCGATGATGATAGCGTGCATAGGCTGGCGCAGATGGGCTTCCATAGCGCGGACGGCGCGCATGATTTCACGCCCTTCTTGCAGCTTCTCATTGCTGACCGTGGGCGCGCCCATGCCACCGACCGCGCAGACCAGCGCATCGTCCGGCACATCATCGGCGCGGATGATGGGCAGGGACTTGCCGCTGCGGCGCAATTCATTGTCCAGGCGCAGGCGGTTGAGGTAGGTGCTGCCGCCCCCGCCCGTGCCCAGGATGCCCGCGCCGATCGCGATGGCTTCGGTGTCGTTGAGGGTAACTTGCCGCATCACCCAAAGCACTCCTCGACCGGCACATAATCGACATCGTAGCCAAAGTAGCGCGGGTGAGCGAGTTCCAGCGCGGCTGGTTCTCGCCATTGTGGCGCGCAGGGGAAGGCAATCACCGCCACGCGCATGCCATAACGTAGCGCCTCGGTGGTGATGGGCTCGCCGGTTTCATTGTCCAGCACGGCGATCAAATCCGGCACAGTCGCCGCGAACTCGCCATCGATGCGCGCTGCCAGGTGCTCGTTTTGGAAGTCCAGCAGCAGCTCGCTTCCCGTGAAATCGCCACTGCCTTGCATTGTCGCTGCGCCTTTGTTCCAACCGCCTTCGATGCGCCGGTCGACATCGGTGATTTTGCCGCGAAAGAGCAGGAAGCCGTTCACCGCCGCCCTCACCGCATCGACGGGGTTGGCTTCGGCGCGGCGAGCATTGCGCACAGTCTTGCCAATGTCTTCCGCCAACGTGATGGTGCCGTGGATAGCCGCTGCTTTCAGCTGGCGCACAGTCGCCGAATAGAGCGCAATCATGCCTTCCGCGCCCATATGCACCACGCAAGAGCGGGCGAAAGTCTCGACCCAGGCGTTGCTGACGGTGTCCATCAGCAGCACATTGCCGCGTTCATCGGACATGGCGAAGGGGCTGGCGGTGATGCCGTGCGCGGTGAAAATGGTCATCTGGATTTCAGGGAAAGCCCGCCCCATGCCATCGCAATCGACCATAGGAATGCGCAACCGGGCCGCGACATAGATAGGCATGACGGAGTTCAAGCCGCCCGCCTCGATGCTCATGGTGCCGCGCGGCTGACGTCCGGAATACCTGCCTAAGGCTTGGAAGGCGCGGATCATGTCGTCGCCAGCCGGTAGCTTCTCCACGATGACGATGGGCGCGCCCATGCCAGCGGCAGGCACAATCAAATCATCGTCGTCCAGCTCGTCCAGGGTGTATAGCTCGACCGGCCCATACTGGCGGATGGCTTCGCGCGCCATCAGCTTGCCGACATAGGGGTCGCCGCCGCCGCCCGTGCCCAGCACTGCTGCGCCCAAAGCAATGTCTTCGATATTTTCTTCGTATAGCAGCCGCATGTTGATGTCTCCTCGGCGCGCCGTCATCCTGCAAGAATTGTTCGCTTTGCTTTCCCGTCGTTTTTGGGGCGAAATGGGCGAGTGGACGCCTCGCCCCTACACAAAGCTCTGTGCCCTCTGCGCCTCTGTGGTGAATCACCCATAGCGCTCTTCAACTGGCACATAGTCGGTCGCATAGCCGAAGTAGCCCGGGCCGACCAATTCCAGCCCCTTTTCTGTGCGCCATTTTTCCGCGCAGGGGATGGCGATAATTGCCACGCGGAAGCCATAGCGCAGCCCTTCGGTGGTGATTGGCTCGCCGGTATCGACATCCAGCACCGCCAGCAAGTCGGGTACAGTGACCTTGAATTCACCATCGATGCGCGCAGCCAGGTGTTCATTTTGGAAGCTGAGTTGGAGGCGCTGCCCGACGTAATCATCGATGCCTTCGATGTGCGCATCGCCTTTGGCGAAGCCGGCTTCAGTACGGCGCTCGACATCGCCGATTTTGCCTTTGAAGATGAGGTAGCCGCCCACAGCCGCGCGGATGGTCTCGACGGGTTCGTCTTCTTCGAGGCGGGCGCGGCGCACTACCTTGCCGATTTCTTCCGCCAACGTGATAGTGCCGGGGATAGCGGCTTCGCGCAGTTGGGCGGCAGTGGCGGCATACAAGGCGATCATCGCCATCGCGCCCATATTCACCGTGACGCTGCGGGCGAATGTCTCTGTCCACAGGTTGCTGATCGTCTCCATCAGCACGGTGTTGCCGCGTTCGTCGGACATGGCGAAAGGCGTGGACGAGATACCGTGGATGGTATGCGTAACCATCTGCAGCTCGGGGAAAGCCCGCCCCATGCCATCGCAATCGACCATAGGCACGCCCAGCCGCGCCGCCAGGTAGATAGGCACAACCGAGTTTAGCCCGCCGGCTTCGATGCTCATGGTGGCTTTGACCGGCTTGCCGATGTATTTGCCCACCGAGCGGAAGGCATTGACAATATCGTCGCCGTTGGGCATTTTCTCGACCATAACAGTCGGCGCGCCCATCATGGCGGTTGGCACAACCAGGTCGTCATCGTCCAGCTCGTCCAGGGTGTATAGCTGCACGGGTCCATAGTCGCGGATGGCTTGCCGCGCCATCAGCTTGCCGATGTGGGGGTCGCCGCCGCCGCCCGTGCCAAGCACAGCCGCGCCCAGCGCTAGATCTTCCAAGACCGCTTCGTCAATGATACGCATGATTATGCCTCCACCAGATCGCCGATGGCTTTGACCATGATGCGCGTAGCATTGCCGGGCAGGTAAGCCAGGGGCACCTCTTCGACATCGACGATCTCGATGCTGCTGGCGGACGCGCCGGCATTCACAGCGCGCTCGCTGGCTTCGGCTTTGGCTTGGTCGAGGGCGTCCTCGCGGCTCATCTCCGCCAGCGAAAAAATGCGGTCACATTCGCCGCCGACCTGGGCGATTGCCGCGCCGATGGCATTAGCGACCGGGAAGTGCTCGGGCTTGATGATTTCGCTAGCGCCTTCGATATCGCCCGTTACCAGGATGCTGCCACCACCAACCACGATGACCGGCACGGGCGTCGCGCTGGTCTTCATGCGGTCGACGGCGATGGCGATCATCTCCATGATGCGCGCCTTCACCGCCGCAACCAGGTCGACATCCAAGCCGCTGACCGCGCCGGCATCGCCTATGCTTTCCGAGCCGCCAGCGACGATCACATCGGTAGCCGTCAAGGTATCGCCGCCGAAGACAAGCGCCTTGCTGGTCAGCTCGTAACCGACGCTCTGGGGACCAACCTTGATGCCCCCCGCTTCGCTTCCCCCCATTGCAATGGGGAGGCTGAGGGGAGTTACCAAGCTGCCGCCGCCCAAGCCGATAGAATAGGTATCGGGCATGCGGAAGTTGGTGCGCACGCCGCCGATATCGACAGCCAGCGCCGCGGGCCTGGGGAAGCCATGCTGCAAGACGCCGATATCGGTGGTTGTGCCACCCACATCGACCACGATGGCATCGCGCAAGCCGCTGAGAAATGCCGCGCCGCGCATGCTGTTGGTGGGTCCGCTGGCGAAGGTCAGCACCGGGTACTCTTTGGCGAAGTCGGCATTCATCAAGGTGCCGTCATTTTGGCTGATATAAAATGGCGCGCGGATCTGCAGCTCGTCCAGCGCCGCTTTGAAGCCATCGACGGTGCGCGCCGCCAAGCCACGCAGACAGCTATTCATGATGGCGGCGTTCTCGCGCTCCAGCAGTCCGATGCGCCCAATCTCGCTGCTCAGGGTGATATTGGCGTCGGGGATGGCTTCACGCACGATGTCGGCGGTCTGTTCTTCGAAAGTGGCATTGACCGGCGAAAACACGGAAGAAATGGCGATGGCGTCCAAGCCGGCATCGCGGATTTTGGCGACGATTGCGCGCACTTCGTCGGGCTGGTAGGCAGAGATTTCGCGCCCGTCAAATTCATGCCCGCCATGCGCCAGGTGCGATTCCCCGCCGACCAGCTCGCGCAGGTCCTGAGGCCAATCAACCATGGGCGGCAGGCAGACTGTCGCTGGCAAGCCCAAGCGGATGCAGGCGGTGGGGGTGAGCCGCTTGCGCTCGACGACCGCGTTGGTGAAGTGAGTTGTGCCGATCATGACGCCGTCGATGGCGGCTGTGTCGATGCCAGAATCGGCGATGACGCGGCGCATGGCGGTGGCGATGCCTTCTGACACATTGGCGGTGGTAGGCGTTTTGGTTGAGCTGACGACGCGCGCGCCATCCATCAAGACGGCGTCGGTGTTCGTCCCGCCGACATCGATTCCGATTCTCATATGTATTTTCTCCCGTGTGTTTATTTTGTGAGCAGTACAAATCTCAAGCTCATGGCAGCCCCATTCGCTCATTAACCTCTTGCGCCGTTTGGCTGGCTAACCAACCTCGTTCCATACTGATAATCTCGAGTTCCAGCCCCCGCTTCAGGTAATCGATGGCTTCGTATTGCCCGTAGAGGTCGACATCCCAATAAAAGTCGAGTTGCTTGCCTTCGGCTCGGATTTCTCCTTCCCAGCCTACCATGACCAGCCTGGCCGCATGGTCGTGGGATGCCTCATGAATGAGCGTACTGCACAGTATCATATAGTCTACGACCCTGCCTTCGCCACGAAAAGCATGGCTCTGTGATACATAAGTAGCCCGCTCTCCTAGCCGGGCGAAGCTGGCTCCGTATAAACTGCTCTGCCCGATTTTATCTGTCCAGGCAATCACATAGGCATACCAGTCAGGCGCGTGGCTTTCCAGCCAGTTCAGCGCATTATTGACGCGGCGAACAAATACTTCTGCGCCTTCAATGATTGGGCGTTGCGAGACGACCACGGGAGCTTGCGGGGGCGCGGTGACGGGGCAGTCATCCCGCTGAAAAGCCCAATAGCCCGCTGTCCATTCTTCATCGGTAGCGCACTGCCGGTCGATGCCACAGCAATTGTCGATTGGCGCGGACGAGCTTGCGACGGGGGCGGATTGCGCGGGCTGGATGGCCGCGGCGCATTGCCCGCGCTGGAAAGCGAAATAGCCGTCCGCCCACTCCTGGTTCGTGCTGCATTGGCGGTCGATGTGGCAGCAATTGTCCACCTGCGCGACTGCCACACCGCTCAGAAAAATTAAGGCAAATAAAATTACAGGTACTCGGATTTTCATTGCCTGTTCTCTTCCATGTGGTTGTTGTATAGTCCCAGAGTAAGTCGCTCGCGATAGGCTTCATACTCTTTTCAGACGCCTGCCCTCATCGCATCCTGCTGCAATTCCGCAAAGGACAAGAATTGCTCCACGAGTAGATTCAGGCGTTTCAATTCAAGGGCTTCCAGGTAATTCTTGGCGACGAAAGCGTCTTGCACGGTCATTGTTTCGCGTTTCCAGGTGGTCAAGCCCATGTTCAGCTTGTTGCTGCCGACGCGCTCCAGAATCAGTTCGGCGACGGTATGCCCATGAATCGCATAATGAAACTTATTTTGCACCGTGCCAAAAAACTTTTTCGCCACCGGGTTGCTGGATTGATAGTCGATGCTGGTGGCGAAGATATCGAGGATTTTGCGATAGAAATTGTATTCTGAACTGCGGATATTGCGAATCCGCTGTTCCAATTCGTCAAAGTAATTTGAGCCGCCATGAGCCAGACGATCATCATCCATGACGAAGCCCTTGACAATGAATTCGCGCAATTGCCTCGTCGCCCAAATCCGAAACTGTGTGCCACGATAAGAATTGACTCGATAACCAACTGAGAGGATCATGTCGAGGCTGTAGTGTTCGATCTCTCTAGATATTTTACGCCCCCTTCATTTTGAACTATTTGATATTTTCTAATAGTTGACTCTCGTTGCAATTCGCCTTCTGCGTAGATGTTACGTATGTGGACATATATGGTCGGGACGGTCTTTTGAAACAGCTCCGCCATACCGCGCTGGCTTAGCCGGACACTCTCATCCTCATACAATACTTCCAGGCGCGTTTCGCCATCCGCCGTCTCATAGAGCAGTATCTGATTGTCTTTTGCCATCTCTCATACTCCGAGAATGATTGGAGCGCTAGCATAGTACATATGTGCGACTTTAGCTACCCTTAGGCCTCCGCCCAATCACCCCGCCTGGCAGCGGACGAAAAGCCACATCATAGCCGAATGCGCCCGGTCCCACGACTCGCAGCGCGTTTTCGCTTTTCAATTGTGGCGGCGCGGGCACGGCAATCACCGCCACGCGCGTGCCATAGCGCAGCAGCTCGGTGGTTACCGGTTCGCCTTCTTCCGCGGTTACAATGCAGATCAAATCCGGCGTCGTCACCGCCACCGCGCCATTGACCCGCGCGATCAACAATTCATTTTGAAATTCAATATGCAGGCTTCCCCCTGACTTGTCGGGGGGGGCGAGGGGGGTAAAGCTGTCGATGCGCACCGAGCCTCTTGCGAAGCCGGCTGTCGTGCGCCGATGCACATCGCTGATTTTGCCGCGGAAGAGCACCTGCCCATCCAGCTCATCAGCGACCACCTGCGGCACATCCCGCTTCTGCGCCTGCGCCTCGATGACCCGGCAACCCAGTTGATGCGCCAGGCTCATGGTGTAATGCACGCCCGATGCCTTGAGCTGCGCACCACTCATGATTGTACCGACCAAGCCAGCGCGCGCGCCCATGCTTACGGCGATGTTGCGCGCCATCTTCTCCGCCCAGCGGTCGCTGATGGCGGCAGGCAGCACGGCGGCATTGTCAGCAGCATCGACCATCGCCAGCGGGGCGGCGGTGGCGGCGCTGTCGAAGAGGAAAGACGACATCTGAATCTCGGGGAAGGCTCTGCCCATGCTGTCGCTGTCGACCGTGGGGATGCCCGCCAGCAAGCCACAGATTAAGGGCTGCATGGAGTTCGCGCCACCAATCTCGGCGATGGCGATGGCATCGAATTCTCGCCCGATATGCGCTTCCAGCAGGCGCAGCGCCCGCAGCATCTCCGTGCCTTCGGGCAGCTTCTCGATGCTCACGGTGGGCGCGCCGATGTTGCCAGCCACGCAGACCAGCGCCTCGTCAGCCAACTGAAAAGGATCGATCAAAGGCTGAGGACCATGATGGCGGATGACTGAAGCCAGATGCAAGCCGCCCAGGTAGGGGTTGCCGCCGCCACCCGTGCCCAATATGCCCGCGCCGATGCCGATGGAGCGGATGTCTTCCAACGTAACCTGGCGCAGCACTAGGCAAGCTCCCGGTGCAAGTGGCAAGCGACCTGGTGGCGCAGCTCAATCGCCAGCAGCGGCGGGGGCAGGGTCTCGCATTCATCAAGCTTTTGGGCATGGCAGCGCGGCGCAAAGGGACAGCCACTTCCCGCTGCCAGTGTGAGGTCGCCCGTGAGGATGATCTCTTCGCGCTGCATATCCGGGTCTGGCTCGGGGATGGCGGAAATCAACGCCTGCGTATAGGGGTGTTTGGGCTGCTCGAAGATGACGTCAGTGGCAGCGACTTCGACGATTTTGCCTAAATAAAGCAGCGCCACTTCGTCGCACATATAGCGCACCACGCCCAGGTCATGCGAGATGAAGAGATAGGTCAGGTCAAAGCGGTCTTGCAGGTCTTGCAGCAAGTTGAGTATCTGCGCCTGCACCGAGACATCCAGCGCCGAGGTCGGCTCGTCCAGGACCAGCAGGCGCGGCTGCACCGCCAGGGCGCGGGCGATACCGATGCGCTGCTGCTGTCCGCCACTGAACTCGTGTGGATAGCGGTAATAATGCTCTTCTTTTAAGCCGACCACTTGCATCAATTCCAGGACGCGCTCGCGGGCGGCATCGCCTTTGAGGCGCTCGTGTATCCACAGCGGCTCGCCGATGATCTGCCCAACGGTCATGCGGCCATTGAGCGAGGCGGCTGGCGCCTGGTAGATCATCTGGATTTCGCTGCGCAGCCGCCGCAGGTCACGGGCTTTGATATGCGTGATGTCCGCGCCTGCATAACGAATGCTGCCCGCCGTCGGCTCCAACAAGCGCAGGATGCACTTGCCGATGGTGGTCTTGCCGCTGCCGCTTTCGCCCACCAGCCCCAGGGTCTTGCCATGCTGGAGCGCGAAACTGACATCGTCCACCGCGCGGAAATCCACCAAGCGCTGATTCAGCAAGCCGCCACGCACCGGGAAGTATTTTTTCAGGTTGGCGACTTCCAGCAAGGCGCTCATTCTTGTGCCTCATATAAATAACATGCGGTTGTATGTCGCTCGCCGACTGGCACGGGCGCTGGCACAGTTTGTCGGCAGACGTCCATAGTATGCTGGCAGCGCGGATGAAAGCGGCAGCCGCTGGGCGGGTCAATCAAATTGGGGATCATGCCGGGGATGCCTGCCAAATTGCCTCGCGAAACTTCTTTTTGTGGCACAGCCGCGATTAAGCCGCGCGTATACGGGTGTTTGGGATTGCGAAAGAGCTCACGCACCGGCGCTTCTTCGATCACCCGCCCCGCGTACATGACCGCCACCCGTTCGCAGCTGCGCGCGACCACGCCGAGGTTGTGGGTGATGAGCAGCACAGTCAAACCCAACTGCGCGACCAGCGAGCGTATCAAACGCAGGATCTGCGCCTGAATGGTTACATCCAGGGCGGTGGTCGGCTCATCGGCAATCAGCAGGTCGGGGTCGCCAGCCAGCGCCATAGCAATCAGCACCCGCTGGCGCATGCCGCCGCTGAATTGATGCGGGTAATCGTAAATGCGCCGGTCGCCATCGGGGATGCCGGTCAGGCGCATCAGCTCGACCGCCCGTTCATGCGCGTCTTTGCGAAGCTGCCGCGCTGATGGCATGAAGCCCCGCCAGCGCCCGGGCACTTTTTTGCCCTGCGCCCGCTGGTACAAGACGGCATCTACCAACTGCTCACGGATGGTGAAGAGCGGGTTGAGGTTGGTCACGGGGTCTTGGAAGATCATGCCCAGGTGCTGCGCGCGAAAAGCCTCCATGTCGCTTTCGGGCTTGTCGAGGATGTCTTCGCCATTGAATTGCACGCGCCCGGCAGTAATGCGCCCCGGTGGCATGGGGATGAGCCGCGGCACAGACAGCGCCGTCATCGACTTGCCACAGCCGGTCTCCCCCACCAAGCCCAGCACATCGCCGCGCCGCATGGACAGGTCGACGCCCGCCAACACCTTGACCAGCCCGTCGTAGGTGTCGAATTCCAGGTGCAGGCCTTCGATGTTCAGCAGATCGGTCATTAAGTTCTTCTCGCGCGCTGCCTGGCTAGATACGAAAATCTACACAAGTCTTCCTTGCCCTCCCCCTGATGTTTCGGGGAGTGGCTGGGGGCGGGGCAGGTTTTACCGCCGCGAGCGCGGGTCGAGCACATCGCGCAAGCCATCGCCAATTAAGTTCCAACTGAAGACCATCAGCCAAATCGCCAGCCCGGGGAAGGTGGCTATCCACCATTCATCGGGGAAGTAGCGGCGGCCGTCGTTGATCATCGCGCCCCATTCCGGCGTCGGCGGCTGCGCGCCCAAGCCGATAAAACCCAGCGCGGCGGCTGTCAAGACTGCGAAGCCAAAATCGGTGGTCATTTTGATGATGATAGGCGAAACGGCATTGGGCAAAATGTGCCGAAAGATGATGCGCCCATGCCCGGCACCGATGCCATAAGCGGCTTCGACAAATGGTTCTTCTCGCAGGGAAAGCACCAGGCTGCGCGTCAAACGGGCGAAACCGGGCCACCACACCAGCGAGATGCCGATCATGGCGTTGATGATGCCCTTGCCCAGCGCCGCCGATATGGCGATTGCCAGCACCAGCGCCGGCACTGTCAAAAAAATATCAGTGATGCGCATGAGCAAATCGTCCAGCCAGCCGCCCGCATAGCCAGAGATCGCGCCGATGGTCACGCCGATGGTCGTCGCCAGCAGGATGATGACTGTGCCGACTTGCAGCGCCAAGCCCGTGCCCATCACCACGCGGCTGAAGATGTCGCGGCCGATTTTGTCTGTGCCGAAGACGAAATCCTCGCTGGGTGGCTGCAAGCGGGCAGTGACGCGCGTCTTGCCGGCGGCGTCTTCGGGATAAGGCGCGATGACCGGCGCGAAGACCGCCACAAACAAGATAAAGAGCAGCATCAACAGCCCCAACATGGACAGGCGATTGGAACGAAAGCGGTAGAGGCTCCGCGACAAATTGTCCCAGCGGGCGGAACGGGCGGTCTTGCGCTTCGGCTCAGCCATAGCGAATCCTCGGATCCAGGATGCCATAGACGATATCGGTCAAGATGTTGACGACGCTGAAGACGATGCCATAAAGCACAGCGATGCCCATAATGGGCTGGAAGTCCAGGCTGAGCGAGGCGTTGACGGCATAGAGGCCCAAGCCGGGCCAATCAAAGATGGTTTCAATCAATATCGCGCCCGCCATCAACCAGCCGAAATTGAGCGAGATAACGGTGATGGTGGCGATGAGGGCGTTGCGCAGCACATATTTGAAGATGATGACGCGGTAGGGGATGCCGATGGCGCGCTCCATGCGCACAAAGTCTTTTTCCAGCGCATCGACCATGCTGGCGCGGGTGATGCGAGTGATGCTTGCGAAAGCGCCGAAGGACAGCACCAGCGCCGGGATGAACAAGTGCCGCAGCGAAATGGCGAAAGTCTCGAAGTCCAACTGGATCAAGCTATCGACCAAATACAGACCAGTTGTGGAAGGCGGCGGCACAACCAGCACCGGCAAGCGCTTGCCGATGGGGAACCAGCCCAGATCCCGCGCGAACCAGGTCTGGAAGATCATCGCCAGCCAAAACGAAGGGAAGCTCACGAAGAAGAGTGACAGCACGCGCGCCACATGGTCAGGCAGGCGGTTGCGATACATGGCCGATATGACGCCGGCTGGCACGCCCAGCAAGGTGGCGATGATGACGGCGGCGGTGGTCAGCTCCAGCGTGGCGGGCCAGAAGGTACGCAGGTCGCCCAGCACTTCACGGCGGGTATAGAGCGATTGCCCCCAGTCACCCTGGAAGAGCCCGCTGATGTAATTGACATACTGGACGGGCAGCGGCTGGTCCAAGCCGAATTCGCGGCGCAGGGATTCTTTGATTTCTTCGGTGGCGCGGGGACCAGCGGCGAGGCCGACGGGGTCACCCGGCACGATACGCGCGATGGCAAAGGTCAAGATGCTCAAACCGATGAGCGTCGGGATGATGAGGACGATGCGCCGCAGGATGTAGAAGCGGATGTTCATAAGCAGCGGTTCAGTCGCTATGCTCTTCTGGTGACGCTAGCGTCTCGCGGGAGCATTGACTGTCAATGCCGCGCCGCGAATGCTTCGCAGTCTAGCAGATTTGCCCGCGCGCTGCCAAATCCATTGCTTCTCTCCCTCGGCGTACTCCTTAAACTCGGTGTACTCGGTGGTAAAAAATTTACTGCGCTTGCCCTGAGAGCCTCCACGGTTGGCGGAGGCTCTTGTTCATTGGCAGCCGCTAATACCGGGCGCTCGCGTAACAGCGCCTGCGATACCACTTGCTCCATTGGCCCACCCCGATGTTGATCCCATAGGCATGCCAGCTCCAGTAGGCGTTGAGGTACCAATCCACTTGCCAGCGGTATATGTCCGCTTGAATGATTTCGCCCCGACTGTTCTCCTGATAGGATATGACGATGTCGAATTTGCTGTCGTCATCGGTATTTCCTTGCAGCTTGCAAGAAAATGACCCGTGATGGCTGGGGACAAAATAACTGCCCCTGCCTTCATTTGCCGGCATAGTCTGCGCTTGTGCCGCCAGCGCGGGCAAGAGCAGCGCCAGCACGAATGCGAACAAGAAAATGCGTTTCATGTGATTCCTCCTGAACCGAGCGGTTTGCGAAATGTGGCTGTGTTGCAAGGCAATTTACATGCCAACTGGCTGCATTCCTCACACAAGGACAGGGGCGTCGCCTGGGTTGCAGCCCCTGCGCGCGGATAACAATTTTGCAGCCAAGAGCCACATCCGCTAGAATACGCGGCGCGCTGGGGGAATAACCTGGCGCGCTGGCAGCATTGTTAATCAAATTGGAGGGTAAGGTGATGATTCGTAAAGCAACACTTTGCAAATTGGCGCTGGTTTGCCTGTTGCTGGGGGCGCTGGTCGCGCCGGCATTGGCGCAGGACGACCTGGACCGGGCGCATTGGTGCGAGGGCGTGACGATTCGCTTCTTCGCAGGTGGCACCGAGGGCGATGCTTTCGCGGGCATCGTGTATCGTGGCGCGCTGGCGGCTGCTCGTGATCTCGGGGCGAATGTGGAATATGTCTTCTCCGGTTGGGATAGCGAGTTGATGACCCAGCAACTGCGCGAAGCCGTCGCCCAAGCGCCCGATGGCATCGCCATGATGGGGCACCCGGGCAACGAAGCCATCATGCCGCTAGCGGCAGAAGCGGCGGAAGCCGGCATCATCATGATGTACCAGAATGTCGATGTCGACCAGGTGCGCGCTCGTTACGGCGGCGGTTATGTCGGCGCGCAGTTGGCTTCGCAGGGGCGCGCTTTGGGTGCCGAGGCGATTCGTCAATATGGCATCGGCGAAGGCGACAAAGCCATCGTCTTGGTCAACCTGGCGCAGCGTGAACGCGCCTTGCGTGAATTGGGCGTTTGGGAAGTCCTGGAAGAAAATGGCGTGGAAATCATTCATGTCGATTCGGCACCGACTTGGGCTGCCGACCCGAATATCGGCATTCCCGCTATGGTGGCAGCCATCAGCGCCAACCCAGATGTCAAACTGGTCGCTTTCTCCGGCGGGCAGACGCTGGGTAATACGCAGACCTACTTTGAGGCGGCCGGCTTGGAA
This sequence comes from Chloroflexota bacterium, assembly GCA_009840575.1. Classification (GTDB taxonomy): domain Bacteria; phylum Chloroflexota; class Anaerolineae; order Aggregatilineales; family Phototrophicaceae; genus UBA6055. Next base: position 18,218 of record VXNO01000156.1, read on the forward strand.
GCGGGCCAGGTCAAAGCTATCGGCTTCGATACCAACGAGTTCATCATGCAGGGCTTCGAAGATGGCTGGATTCACCTGACCTCCGACCAGCAGCCTTTCCTGCAAGGCTATATGCCGATTTTGAGCATCTGCCAGACGGCGAAGTTCGGCTTGGCGCCGCTGAATGTCGATACCGGCGCTGGCTTCATCGATACTAGCAACTACTCACAGGTAGCTGACTTGGCGATCGCGGGTTATCGCTAAACTGCCTCCACCCCAAATCCCTCCCCCATAAAGAGGGAGGGACTTAACATCGCCCTGATACGTTGAAAACGCCCCTTCCCTCATTTTGGAGGAAGGGGCTGGGCGGGAGAAAGCTAGTGCAAGAAAAGCAAAAAACCGATACCAGCGACTACATCATCGAACTGCGTGATGTAACCAAGTCCTTTGGCAATGTGAACGCGGTTGATGGCATCAGCTTTGGCGTGCGCCCGGGCGAAGTCGTCGGGCTGATTGGCGATAATGGCGCGGGCAAATCCACGCTCATCAAGATTTTATCGGGCGTGCATCCGCCGGATAGCGGGCAGATCATCGTGCGCGGGGATGAGGTACGTCATTGGAACGCCGCCCGCTCCCGCGACGCCGGCATCGAGACAGTCTACCAAGACCGCGCCCTCGCCCCGCAGCAGACCATCACCCGCAATATCTTCATGGGTCGGGAGATCAAAAATCGCTTCGGCGTCATCAAGGTCAGGACGCAGTATGAAGAAGCCAATCGCTTGATGCGCGACATCGGCTTCACATCCAAAGTTTTCGACCCCGATTCGCCGGTCGCCACGCTGTCCGGCGGTGAGCGGCAGGGCGTGGCCATCGCCCGCGCGCTGTATTTTGACGCCGACTTGATCGTGCTGGACGAGCCGACCACGGCGCTTTCGCTGGTTGAGACCGCCAAGGTCTTCGGCTTCGTGCAGAATGTGCGCGACCGCGGGCGCTCCATCATCTTCATCGGGCACAACATCTACCATGTCTACGATATCGCCGACCGCTTCGTGGTGCTGGATCGCGGCAAGGTCGTCATGACCGCCGACAAAGCTGAAATCGAATCGGCTGAAGTATTGATGAAGCACATGCAGGACATCGCTGAAATGGCCTACGCCGAAGCAGCGGAAATCTAACGGAGCGGGCAAAATGGGATTAGGCGCAAAGCCAGGCGGAAAACAGCAAAGAGCGCGCGAAGACGCCAGCGACCTGGTCAAGTGGGCGCGCAACAACCGCCGCGCTATCACCTCGACGCTCTTTTTGATCGTCATGTTGATCGGCTTCACCCTGGCCAACCCCGATGTCTTCACACAATTCAAGACCTACCGCTCGGTGATGATCGTGCTGCCTGTCTCGATGTTTCTGGTGGTGCCGCTGGTCTTCGTGGTGACGGCTGGCGAGATTGACCTGTCTTTCCCGTCGGTTGTGGGGTTGGCTTCCTACGCCTTCGCGACGATCGTTGATCAAGGCGGCGACCCGCTGATTGGCATCATCGCGGCGCTGCTGGTGGGCGCGGCTCTAGGCTACTTAAATGCGATTTTGGTGGTGCGCATCGGCTTGTCGGCGCTGGTGGCGACGCTGGGCATGAACTTCTTCCTGCGCGGCTTAATCAACATCATCGTGGAAGGTTTTTCCATCGCCATCCCGGAAATCCGCGGCACTTTCATCCACAGCCTGATGACCGACGACCCCATCAAAATTGTCGACCACCTGGGCATCCCCAACCAGATGCTGTGGGCGCTGGCATTCACCGCTTTGGGCGTCTTCCTGTACAACCGCCACAGCTTCGGCGTGCGCGTGCATTGCGTGGGTGATAACCCGGAGAGCGCTGCCGAGATGGGCATTGATGTGAATCGCACGCGTACCTTGGTCTTTGTCTTCACGGGCATCGGCGCGGCGCTGGCGGGCATCTTTTCGGTGATGATCAATTTCGTCTGGTGGCCCACCACCGGCGATGGCTTGCTGCTGCCGGTCCTGGCGGGCATCTTCGTGGGCGGGACGCCGGCTTGGGGCGGGGTTGGCACGGTCTTTGGCGGCACGATCGGCACAAGCATCGTGGCTTTCATCGAAACCGGCGTCATCGCGGCTGGCTTGACCGGCTTCTTCACCCAATTCTTCTATGGCTTGATCATCATCCTCTCGCTGATCTTCCAGCGATTCAACGGCGGGCGCATGCGCTGACCTTTCTTGTAGTTTAGCAAGACGAAACTTAGGTTTGGCGCGGACCAGCGCCGGCATCTGGCAATCGCCCTGTCAATGCCATGCCTTCCAGCAAGCCAGCCATGCGCGCCTGTTCCATCTCCACGCGCCGCAACCGCTGTTCTTGCGCTGCAAAGCCAGCATTCATGTCATCACGAAGCAGTTTATCGTTGGCATTCATATCGTCGCGCAACTGATTGATCTTGTCATCCATATCGTCGCGCAACTGATTGATCTTGTCATCCATATCGTCGCGCAGCCGCTTGTCGTTGGCATTCATGTCATCACGAAGTTGCTTGATGTCGTTTTTTAGCCAGAGCAAGAATGCGCCGACAATCGTGATGACAGGCACAACATTCGCAAGAATCTGACCCCAGTCCATAGCGCGTTCATCCTTTGCCTGCCTTTGCCTGCTTACCACTATTGTAGCGCAGCAAGATAGCCGGTCAAAAGCGCGACTGCTCCTAATCGAAATAACTATCGCCATTCCACAGCAGCGAGCGGGCGACCTCGTCATTCAGTTCGACGCCGATACCGGGGCGCTCGGACACAGTCATCAGTCCATCGCGCACGAAGGGCTTATCGCCATCGCAAAGGTCGCTCCACCAAGGGATTTCGCGCGCGTGGAACTCCAGGAAGAGGAAGTTGGGCACAGCCGCCATGACATGGCAAGCCGCCATCATGCCTAGCGGCGATGACACATTGTGTGGCGCGATCGGGATGTAATGCGCGTCTGCCAGGTCAGCGATCCGTTTGCCCTCGGCGATGCCACCGGCTTTTGCCAGGTCGGGCATGATGACATCGCAGGCTTGGCGCGTGAATAACTCCAGGAATTCAAAGCGCGTATATTGATTCTCGCCGGTGCAGATGACCGTGCTGGTGGATGCGCGGACTTGCGCCAGGGCGTCAACATTTTCGGCGGGCACTGGTTCTTCCAGCCACAGCAGCCGCAGTGGCTCCACAGCCCGCGCCAGGGTGATGGCGGAGGGCAGGTCGAAGTGGCCGTGGCAATCGATCGCCAGGTCGATTTCGAAGCCGATAGCCGCGCGCACCGCCTCAATCAGCCCGATGACATGCGTCATTTCTTTTGCGCCGAGCGTCCAGTTCCAGGCATCCAGCTTGCCATGTCCGGTGTAGTCGACATCGAATTTGACCGCGCCGAAGCCTTCATCCACAGCTTGCAACGCCTTTTCACCAAAGGAAGCCGGGCTCTCGTCCGCGCCGAAGTGGCAGTCGGCATACAGGCGGATGTCATCGCGGAACTTGCCGCCCAGCAGTTGGTAGACCGGCACGCCCAGCGCCTTGCCGACGATATCGTGCAGGGCGTTGTCGATGCCCGTCAGCGCGAAGATCAGCGGCGCGTTGCCCGCCCCGCCATAACGCCCCGCTCGCCGCAGCTTTTCGTAAATGCGGTTGATATTAAAGGGGTCTTCGCCGATTAGCAGCTCGCGCAGCGCCAGGATGGCATGCTTGGTGGCAAAGCCGGAGAAGCCCGGTCCGCCGCTGTTGCATTCGCCCGTGCCAGTGATGCCTTCGTCCGTATAAACACGCACAAACGTCCAAACACTGCCGCCGCTGTCTGGCTCTTGCCGCCCGATGACGCTGGCTTGCACATCGGTGATTTTCATAATTTTCTCCTCGGCAACTGCAAGTAAGTCGACAAATTTATAACTAAGAGACACAAAGTTTCTGCGCCTCTGTGATGAATCTGGCTGATTACCAGCGCGTCGCCTGGAACTCCCAACCTGGCTTGAGCTTTTGCATCTCGATCTCGTCATTGCGTTCGGTCAAGCCGCAGTTCAGATAATTCTGATGCAACTGCGCCAGCCGCTCGCGGTCGACTTCGATGCCCAAGCCGGGCTCACGCGGCAGCATGATTGAGCCATCTTCAAATGGCAGCGGCTTGGCCAGCAAGTCCTGCCCGTCCTGCCAGGGGTAATGCGTATCGCAGTCGTACAAATCGTTGGGGGTGGCGGCGGCCAGATGCGCCATCGCCGCCAGCGAGATACCCAGGTGGCTGTTGGAGTGCATGGACAAGCCGCGCCCGAAGACGCGACAGACGCGCGCCAGCCCCAGCGATGCGCGCAAGCCGCCCCAAAAATGATGGTCGGACAAGATAATGGCTTCTGATGCCCTCTGGATGCTGCCGGGCAAATCGGCAAAGCTGGTTGTGCACATATTGGTGGCCAGCGGAGTTTCGAGCTCACGCGCGACTGCCGCCATATTCACTTGCCCGCGCACCGGGTCTTCGAGATATTCCAGGACGCCAAGCAGCTTTTTGCCGACTGCGATGGCGGTGTCGACGCGCCAGATGGCATTGGGATCCAGCCGCAGTGGTATATCCGCGCCAAATGCCTCGCGCAGCGCCAGCATCGCCGCGACTTCTTCATCAGGAGGGAAGACGCCGCCCTTGAGCTTGATTGATCGAAAGCCATAGTGGCTGCACATAGCTTGCGCCTGCGCCACGATGCCCGCGGGGTCCAGCGCCGCTTCTGCCCGCGCCGCGCGCCAGCCGGTGGCGGAGGGATCGCGCTCAAAGCCGAATTCGCCGCCCGCGCCGGCTCGTTTGTAAAAGAGGTAGGCTGCGAAAGGCACGCGCTCGCGCACTGCCCCGCCCAGCAGGTCAACCACCGGACGCCCGACCGCCTTGCCCAGCAGGTCATAACAAGCGACTTCGATAGCGCTGCGCACATGCACCCAGGCGCGATTGTCCCAAGGGGTCGCTCCCCGTTCATCGGGCTGGGCGAGTTTGTCGATGCGCGCGAAAATCGCATTCAACTGCCAGGGGTCGCCGCCGATGATGCGCTCCGCTGCTTGTGCCAGGGCGACGCGGGTGGTTTCGCTGCCGGGAATCTCGCCCCAGCCGCTGATGCCGTCATCGCTGACCAGCTCGATGATGAGGCGTAGGGCATAGGGCGCGTGCAATCCCGCCGCGTTGAGCAGGGGCGGGTCGGGTATGGCGACGGGTGTGATGTGACAGTCGGCGATGCGCATGGGACTATTTCTTCCCGGTCGTCAGCTTGCGGCGGGTCTCGCGGGCGGCGATGGCAGGCAGGCTGCTTGCATTGTTCTCGACAAACTCGGCGATGGTGGCGCGATGTTGCTTGATGCCCTTGCGCAACAGCCAAGAGATAGCTTTGGTAATCCGCTTGTCTTTTTCGCTTTGCAGCTGCAGGATGAGCGCAAGAGCCAGGTCTAGCAGGCGCGCATCGTCCGACTGGGAGATGGGCGCAGTCAGCAAGACCAGCGCCGCGCGTTGCTTGTTGATGTTCACGTCGCTCGCCAAGCAGCGCAGCAAAGCCGACCAGTCCCCCCAAGCCGCCAGCAAATCGCCTGCGGTGAAGACTGTCTGGCAGGTGCTATCGACCTCCGCCCAGCCCTCCAGGCAGCCCAGCCACGCGTCGAGCTGTTTCAATGGCAAGGCGCGGCGGTGTCGCGGATAGCGTAGCAAGAGTGTCTGCGGGGCGCACCGTTCTTCATAAGACTGTCCGTGATACAGCGAGTCGACCAGGTCGCGCCAGGCGGCATAAGGGAGGTCGCGGTTTTCGACGCTGAAATCCAGCAGGATTTTGCGGCGCTGGGCATTGGCAAGCCCGTACCAGCGGCGGGATGTGCCCAGGTGTTCGGGGCGCTGGTTGGTTTTGCCGCGGGCAGGCTCAGCAACTTCAATCCGTCCCAGGATGGCGCGGTGATGCTCGTTCATTCGCTGCGCCATTAAATTGGCAGCACAGTCGCTCAGCGACTAGAGCAATTGTTTGAGCGGGATGCCACGCCGCTTGAGGAACTCCATGAAGCCGATTTTGTCGATGGTCTTCAGCTCTTTGGCGGTGATCTTCACGCGCACCCAGCGGTCAAGCTCGGGCACATAGATCCGTTTGTTTTGCAGGTTGGGCTTGAACTTGCGCTTGACGGTGTTGAAGGCTTTGCTGCGCGATTGACCAAAGAGCGGCTTGACGCCAGTGATTTTGCGTTTGCCGGGCATGGCGAGCTTCCTTAGCTAAGTACACTTGCTGCAAGCGCTTCAGTATACAGAAAAACCCGCGCTTGTCGAGTGTCGTTTTTGCGCGGTCGGGGCAATCGCATCAAAACATAATTAGCGCAGAGGCGCAGAGAGCGCAGAGCGAGTTTGCCAAGGCAATCCCCTGCAACTCGCTTAGTCCTGGGTCTTTGTGGTTGCCTCGCTGCATGATTTACCTGCGCTTATTTTTGTGGTTAAATTCTAGGGCTAGCCTGTACATACCAAGAGGCAAAGAATGGCGAAAAAATCCGATAAAGACCGCGATAACCTGGCTGCGGCGCTGGATAAAATCCCGCAGATCTTCGGCGACCAGGCTGCCATCGGCATGCGCCTGCACGAGCTCATCCTGTCCGCCGCGCCTGAGCTCAAGCCGCGCCTCTGGTATGGCATGCCCGGTTACGCCAAATCCAGGACGCAACCCGTGCTCGTCTTCATCCGCAGGGACGACTATCTAACCTTTGGCATCACTGAAAAAGCGAAGATCGTTCTAGCGCCTGGCGCGACCGATCAACTCATCCCTAGTTCCTGGTTCATGCGCGAGCTGGACGAGGCGACAGAAGCGCGTATCGCCGAGATTGTGCGGGTCGCTGTGGGTTGATTTCGCCTAGCGCATTGAGGCTGTAGCAGCGGCGCATAGACATTCCCTCGCTTATGCAGCACAATGGCGGCTGTATTGCCACCCGAATGCGGAGCCACCAATGCCTTACGCGCCCAACTTCTACGACTCGCATATGCACAGTCCGCTGTGCAAGCATGCCCGTGGCCTGCCCGGTGACTATGCCGCCCAGGCACAGCGCGTCGGGCTGCGCGGCATCACTATTACCTGCCACAGCCCCATGCCTTTCGGCTGGAATCCCCAGCCGCGCATGTCCACTCAGCAACTGCCACAATATGTTGAGATGGTGGCGCGCGCCCGCGACGACTATGCAGAGCGCGTCGATATCCGCCTGGGCTTGGAAAGCGATTACCTACCCGGCTTTGAAAGCTGGCTGGAGAAGCTGCACCGCCGCGCTGATTTCTCCTACATCCTCGGCTCGGTGCATCCACAGACGGACGAATACAAGCAACTTTACCTACAAGACAAGACGCGGCTGGAGTATGAAGCTAGTTATTTTGAGAATCTGGCGCGCGCCGCTGAATCGGGCTTGTTCGATTGTTTGAGCCACCCCGATATCGTCAAGATCGTGCACCCGACACAATACCAAGTTGCCGAGCACAGCGCTGTCATTGCCCGCTCGTTGGATCGCATTGCTCGTGCCGGCACCGCCATGGAGCTGAATACCAGCGGCTTGCACAAAGCCTATCGCGAGATGAACCCGGGCCCAGAAATCCTGGCTGAGATGGCGCTGCGCGGTATTCCTGTGGTGCTCGGCTCAGACGCGCACGATGCGCATCGGGTCGGAGCGGACTTTGACAAAGCCTTGGCGCAGCTGCAAGCGGTGGGCTATGAAAGGGTAAGTTACTTCCTTGACCGCCAACGGCATGACCTAGCCATCCGCGAGGTCTGCCTGTCGGCGCGGCAGCCAGCGCTCGTCTAGGCATCGACATACCAATCATCGCGATTGAGCGGCAGGTGCGCGCCCGCGCCTTTGCCATCGACCGATTTGTAGAGCAGCGCCTGGTGGATGGAATTGTAGCCCGCCTCAAAAGCCCAGCGCGCGCCAGCCAGATAGATGCGCCAGCGTCGATAGCCAATATCGCCCAGCATATCGCGGATTGCCTTGGCTTGCGCTTCGTAACGCGCCAGCCAGTTCTTCAATGTCAGCGCATAATGCTCACGCAGGCTCTCCACATCGCGCACCTCGAAGCCCGCTTGCGCCGCTACATCCAGCACATAGGCGATATGCTGGCTGTCGCCATCGGGGAAGATGTATTGTTGGATGAATGAATCTTTGGCTTGGTACAATGGTAGCCGCGGCGCTTGAAAGAGCGTGATGCCGTGGTTCAAAAAGACGCCGCCCGGCTTCAAGACGCGGAAGGCTTTCTCGAAATAGATAAGCAGATTCTCGCGCCCGACATGCTCGACCATACCGATGCTGACGATCTTGTCGAAGGGTTGGCTCTCATCAACATCGCGGTAGTCCAGCAGCTCGACGCGGCATTGCCCAGCCAGCCCTGCCACCGCGATGCGCTCTCTAGCCAGCGCCAGTTGTTTTTCGCTGAGGGTGATGCCCAGCGCGTCCACGCCGTACTGCTGCGCCGCGTGCATAATCAGCGCGCCCCAGCCACAGCCGATATCCAGCAGCCGTTCGCCCGGCTGCAGGCGCAGCTTGCGGCAGATGTAATCCAGCTTGCGGCTCTGCGCGGCGTCGATGCTTTCGGCTGGGTCTTTGAAGTAGGCGCATGAATAGACCATCTTCTCGTCCAGCCACAGCTGATAAAACTCATTGGAGACATCATAGTGATATTGAATGGCGGCTTTATCACGAGACACCGAATGCCGGCTGCCGTCCAACTGGGCGATCTGGTCATTGCTGACGGGGTCGCGCGTGGGCAGGCGCAGCAGCTTGGGCGCGAAACGCAATGTATCGCGCAGACTCCAGCCTTCCCATAGATAACGCGCCAGGTCGATGGCTGCGTAGAGTTCGCCTTCAATCTCAAAGTCGCCGAACATATAGGCTTCGCCGAGTTTGCGCTCGGTGGGCGGGAAGAACATGCGCCGCAAAGCCGATGGGCCATTGAGCGCGATGGTGAAGCGATGACTGGTCGCGCCGTTTGGCTCCCACACCGTGCCATCCCACAGGCGGATAGCGAAATGTTTGCCCGGATAATCGGCGAATACCGCGCTGAGCAAATCCAAGGTATTTATCACATGACGATCGCGGCTTCTTTCCCTTACCCCTTCCATCACAGCCCTCCCTTGCGTAGCGCCTCCCTGTCCACGCACCCATATCTGTCGGCAGCTCGCTATTATAGCAACTCGGCGCGCCGCAAGCGAAAGCTGAGTCGGACTGCAATTCAGGGCAATCGCATCAAAATAGTTTTGCTACAGAGACACAGAAGTAAGTGCAGGTAAGTAATACGAAAATCCAGGAATGAATGTAGGGGCGCTTTTTCTACCCCGCCCCCGGCCCCTCCCCGAAGCATCAGGGAGGGGAGCTAAGGCAGGTGGAATCACGATTCTGTATGGGTTTCGCTGTCTATGCGAATGCTCGGCGAAACCTTCCC
>VXNO01000162.1 GCA_009840575.1 Chloroflexota bacterium
GTTGGGGGGATGGGGGGTTTGAGCGGGCGGCTATTCCTCCAGCGCTTGATAGACCAGCGCGCGGAAATCCTGCTGGAAGGGCAGCATATTGTCCATCAACTGCGTCATGATGATGCCCACCAATTGCTCCTGCGGGTCGACCCAGAAGTTGGTGGCAGCCGCGCCGCTCCAGCCATAATTGCCATCGGAGTTGAGCACGCCGGTCTGCGCCGCATCCATGACGACGCTGAAACCCAAGCCGAAGCCCTGCCCGGGCATCTTGCCCAAGCCGATCTCCAGCGGCAGCAACTTTGGCGCGATGTGGTTGCGCGTCATGTATTCCAACGTCTTGCGCCCGATGATGCGCGTATCGTTTAGCTCGCCTTCGTAATGTAGCATCTTGGCGAACTGCCAGTAATCGCTGGTCGTCGAGACCAGCCCGCCACCGCCCGATGGCGCGCTGATTGGCTGCGTGAAATCCTGCGCCGGGATGTGCGGCGTGGTTTGATATTCGTGAAATGCGCCGCTCTGTACATCGTGCTGATACAACTTGGCGAAGCGGTCGCGCTTGTCCGCCGATACATGAAATGCCGTATCCACCATACCCAGGGGCGCAAAGACGCGCTGCTGCAAAAAGTCTTCAAATGGCATATCCGCCAGCGCCTGCACCAGATAGCCGCAGACATCGGTGGCATAGCTGTAATTCCAGCCGCTGCCGGGTTGGAAGCGCAGGGGCAGCTCCGCCAAGCCGACGATTTTCTCTTCCAACGTGGCGGTCGGGCTGCGCAGGATCGAGTCGCGGTAGATCTGGTCAATCGGCGTATCAAAATAAAAGCCATAGCTCAAGCCAGCCGTATGCGTCAGCAGATGGTGGATGGTCATAGGCGGGCTTTGCGCCGCGTACTTCGCGCCCGTGTAGCCGAAGCCGGTCAAGACTTGGCTCTTGCCAAAAGCCGGGATGTAGCGGCTGACTGGCTCAAAGAGTTGGAACGCACCTTCTTCATAGAGCATCATCAGCGCGACCGAGGTGATGGGCTTGGTCATGCTGTAAATGCGGAAGATGGTATCGCGCTCCATCGGCAGCGCATTTTCAGCATCGCGCCAGCCACAGGCTTCGAAGTGAGCTACCTCGCCATCCCGCGCCACCAAGGTGACGAAGCCGGCGACTTGCTGCTTATCCACATAAGTTTGCAGGCGGCTGTTGATGCGGCTCAGGCGTTGTGAAGACATGCCCAAGGCTTCGGGCGCGATGATGTTCATGTTCAGTTCTCCTTGTCGGTGCTTTCTGGCAGCGCGGCGCGCATTTTCCGCGCTTTGGGGTGCTGTGGGTTGAGCGATAGCGCAAGCTCAATTGTCTCCAGCGCGGCGGATTGCTGCCCGGTCTGCTGCAAATGCTGCGCCAAAATCAAATAACGGGCGACGGCTTTTTTCTTGTTGTGCTGCGCTAGATGCCATTTGGCAATCTGCCGCTGCACGTCGACCAGGCTCGGCTGCATCGCCACGGCTTTGACCCGTTCCGCATTCGCCAGCGCGCCTTTGTCCAGCGCATCATACAAGGCAGCGAGGCGCAGGTGGCTGCCCGCCGCTTCGTCCATGCAACCCAGTTTCTTCTGCAGGGCAATGATTGATTTTAACGGCTTGGGATCGCGCGCCGTCAGTTCGTGCGCTCGCAGCGACACCGCCAATTGCGCCTTCAATTCTGCGGCTGTCGGCGCTGGTTTCGCGGGCGCGCCATCGCCATTGAAGCGCGACATGGCGACCTCAATGCCATCAGCCAGCCAGCTTTCGACGGCGTCCGCAGCGCGCGCGACCATGTTATCCGCCTGGATAGCGGCGTCGCCTTTGAAGGGCTGCAAGACATAGTCCACCGGTGACATCCTGCCCGGCGGCCGCCCAATGCCAAAACGCAAGCGCGCGAACTCGCGGCTGCCCAGATGCTGGATGATGCTGCGCAAGCCGTTCTGCCCGCCGTGCCCGCCCGCCTTGCGCAGTCGGATGCTGCCAAGCGGCGTATCCAGGTCGTCATGGATGACCAGCAACTGCGTGAGCGGAATGTCGAAATAATCCAGCAAAGCGCGCACCGATTGTCCGCTGCGGTTCATGTAGGTCTGCGGTTTGGCGAGCTTGACGCGCGCGCTGTGGATGCTGCCATCGCGGGCCTGGGCGCGTTTTTGGCTGCGTTCGCCGCTGAATCCATGCCGCCGCGCCAAGGCATCGACGACCCAAAAGCCGACATTGTGCCGCGTCTTGGCGTATTTTGCGCCCGGATTGCCCAGCCCGACGATGAGAAATTTGCCAGTCATCTTGTGTTGCGGTCGTCCGTATCTTCAAGAGTAGATTTAACCACAGAATCGCAAGCAAGTAAGCAGCGAAAAAACGGATTCACCACAGAAGCGCAGAGAACACAGAGGGATTTTGTATGTGCTATAATCGCTGCCTGCTGAAAAATTGTAGGGGCGAGGCGCTGACTCGCCCGAAACGAGACGCAACATGGCGAAAAACCGCAGCCTGCACGCCGCCAGCCGCGCCAAAAAAGACGAGTTCTATACGCAGCTCTACGATATCGAAAACGAGCTGCGCCATTACCGCGCCCACTTCCGCGACAAGGTGGTATACTGCAACTGCGACGACCCGACCGTCAGCAACTTCTACCGCTTCTTCAAATTGAACTTCGAGTTCCTGGGGCTCAAGAAGCTGATAACGACCTGCTACAAGAGCCAGCAGATGGATATGTTCAGCCAGCACGATATAGACACAGCCATTGGCATAGAGTACACTGGCAAGCAAGCAAGCAAGCAAGCAAGCAAGCAAGCAAGCAAAGAACACATATTCTATCTCAAGGGCGATGGCGATTTCCGCAGCGCCGAGTGCATTGAGCTCCTCAAGCAAGCCGACATCGTGGTTACGAATCCGCCCTTTTCGCTGTTTCGGGAGTATGTGGCGCAGTTAATCGAATATGACAAGAAGTTTCTGATTCTCGGCAACAAAAATGCCATTACCTACAAGGAGATTTGGTAGTGGTCACTTGGTAAGTGATGCGACCTCGCGATTGTATTCAATGATGTACCACAGCGTCATTCGATAATGATGCTCATCG
>VXNO01000117.1 GCA_009840575.1 Chloroflexota bacterium
CGCAAGCTCGCCCCTCATCCTACCTCCCCTTCCTGGGTGTCCGGGATTGTTATAACGACCAAATTAAAAAAAAAAAAAAACACCCCCCCCCCCCCCCCGAAGAATGGATCTACGATTAAGTCGCCTTCGTGGCTGTGCACTCTAATCAAGTCGGAAATCAGTTTTTCAGGTTTCTGTGTGGGGTGAATGCGCTTGCCGTTGTGTCGAGGGATTGGATAGGCATAGACGCCATTATGGTAATTGGCATTAAATGTTGGCTTGCCGCCTTTGACGCCGACAACCGCAACTTCACGACTATTGGAAAGATAGGTGCGCTTGGCGTTTAACGGGACTGGGTTTGTCTTTTGCCAGATGATGAGGCGAATCATCGAAAAGCCAGCGCATTCCAAGGCGTCCTTTAGTCGCTCAATCTTCCAAAGATCATAGAAAACGATGAGTGTGCCGCCCTTCCGCAATACGCGCCAGCTCTTTGTAGCGAGCGCGACGAGGTCAATCTCGGCATGATCCCACTCGCCAAAATCCATAGAGACGGCAAAGCGCTCCACGCTTCGCTGCCCGAGATTCTTGAAGCCGGTTTTCCTGCTAATCGCGTAGGGCGGGTCGGTCAAGATCAAATCAACCGACCCTTGCGCCAGGCTATCAAGAAAATCGCGGTAGTCGGCGCGCTCTATGCGGCATTGCGGGCGGAAGGACGGAAGCATAAGGACCTCACCATTTACAACCGGCATGGTGAAGCATGTTCCAGCCCTTGTCAAGGAGTTGGGCAGGGTATTCTTGTTTTTCCGTAGTTGTCCTGGCAGCGGACTAAGTCACCCGATGGCAGCTCACATAGTGATTCGGCAACACCTCGACCAGCGGCGGGTCCGGCTCTTGGTAGCAGAGGTCGAAGGCCACTGGGCAGCGCGTGTTGAAGTTGCAGCCGGTCGGCGGGCTGGCGGGGCTGGGCAGGTCGCCGCTGATGATGATGCGCTGGCGGCTTTCTTCGACGCCTGGGTCGGGCACGGGCACAGCCGATAGCAGCGCTTGCGTGTAGGGGTGCTGCGGATTGTCATAGACCGCGTCTACGGGACCCAACTCGACGATCTTGCCCAAGTACATCACCGCCACGCGGTCGCAGATATGCCGCACCATGCTCAGGTCATGGGCGATGAAGAGATAAGTCAGGTTCAGTTCTTCTTGCAGCTCTTCCATCAAGTTGACGACTTGCGCCTGGATGGATACATCCAGCGCCGAGATGGGCTCGTCGGCGACGATGAAGCTGGGCTCCAGCGCCAGGGCGCGGGCGATGCCGATGCGCTGCCGCTGCCCCCCGCTGAATTCGTGCGGGTAGCGGTTGATGAAGTAGGGGTTCAGCCCGACTTTTTCCATCAATTGCTCGACGTATTGCTGGCGCTCTTTTTTGTTATTGTAGATATTGTGGATTTGCAGCGGCTCACTGACGATGCTGCCCACAGTCATGCGCGGGTTGAGCGAGGCAAAAGGGTCTTGAAAGATGATTTGCATGCGCCGGCGCATCTGCCGCAGGTCGTTGCCGGCCATGGTGGAGAGTTCTTGTCCTTCAAACTTGACCGTGCCTTCGGTCGGGCGGTAGAGCTGTAAGATGGTGCGCCCGGTCGTGCTTTTGCCACAGCCCGATTCACCGACCAAGCCCAGCGTCTCGCCACGCATGACCTCGAAGCTGATGCCATCAACAGCGCGCACCGCCCCGACCTGGCGTTGGAAGACGATGCCGGATGAAATGGGGAAGTGCTTCTTCAAGCCCTTGACTTCCAGGATGACATCGCCATTCTTTTGGCTATCGCGCCTTGTTTGTTCCATAACTTGACTAGACATGTTCGGCTACCCCTTCGCGGATATCTGCCCAGCAGGACATGACATGTTGCACATTGCCGCTAGCATCGGGAACGAGCTCCAGCGGCGGTCGTTGGTCCCAACATTTGTCCAACTGCAGCAGTTCGCGCGTGTCGCAGCGCGGCGCAAATGGACAACCCTCGGGTTCGCTGCGCATATCTGGCGGCGACCCTTCAATCTGCGTCAGCTTCTCTTCGCCGCTGGAATCCAGGCGCGGCAATGAGCCCAGCAGCCCGACTGTATACGGATGACGGCTATCGCCAAAAACCTCGTGCGAAGAGCCGGACTCCATGATGCGCCCGCCGTACATCACCTGGATGCGGTCGGCGATGCCAGCGACCACGCCCAAATCATGCGTGATCCAAATCATCGCCATGTTGAATTCGTCTTTTAGCTGCTTGACCAGCTCAATGATCTGCGCCTGGATCGTAACATCCAAGGCGGTGGTGGGCTCGTCCGCGATGAGCAATTTGGGATTGCAGGACAAGCCCATGGCGATCATGACGCGCTGGCGCATGCCACCGGAGAATTGATGCGGATAATCATCCAGGCGGCGATAGGCATCGGGAATGCCTACCATATCCAGCAGGTCAGCCGCGCGCTTGCGAGATTGTGAGGTATTCATGCCCTCGTGCAGCTTCAGCGATTCGGTGATCTGCGTGCCGATGGTCAAGACCGGGTTCAGCGAGGTCATCGGATCCTGGAAGATCATGGCGATCTCCTTGCCGCGGATGAGGCGCATCTGGTCGGGCTTTAGCTGTAGCAAGTCGCGCCCTTCAAAGATGACCGTGCCCGATTCGACCTTGCCGGGCGGACTGGGTATCAAGCCCATCAGCGCGAGCGAGCTGACGCTTTTGCCGCTGCCGCTCTCGCCGACGATGCCCAAGGTTTCGCCTTCTTCCAGGTCAAAGGACACGCCATTGACCGCGAAGACAGTCCCTTCTTGCGTATAGAACCGGACAACCAAGTCCTTGACTTCCAATAGTGCGCTCAAAGTATCACCCCCTTGCGCCACAGCGACGCTCGGTTCTGGTCTGCATCGTAAGACGCGATTTATCAATAGTAGCAGATGTGTTGCCAGTATAGCAAAAAATTGCCCAAATTGACAAAGTGGGCGTAGAAGGGAGTGGCTAGTTGTATAGTCCCAGAGTAAGATGGGTGGGTTTTTGGTGAAATC
>VXNO01000190.1:0-10138 GCA_009840575.1 Chloroflexota bacterium
GTGGGGGTAAAATGGGCATTCTAGAGTCTCATTACTTACCTGCGCTTACTTCTGTGTTCTCGGTGTACTCTGTGTATATCTTGCCTACTCTCCTGACCATAAGGACCCAGCATGAAAATCACCAGTGTAGAAGCCATCCCGTTGTTTGCGTCATTCGCGGAGGCCTTGGGCGAGGTGCCGCCGGAGCTGGCAGTCCCGGCTTTCAGCATGCGCAGCAACCCGCTGCTCGGGCAGGGCGCGGTCATCGTGCGCATCGAAACGGATGTTGGGCTGGTCGGCATTGGCGAGGCGATGGGGCGGCCCGGCCCCCGCGGCACAGCGGCGCACATCAACGAGGTGCTCGCGCCGATGCTGCTGGGCGCGGACCCGCGGCATCAGCAGGCGCTGTTTACCGCCATGAACGAGCAAATGCGTTTCGCGCCTATGGGCATCAGCGGCGTCGATATGGCGCTGTGGGACCTGCGCGGCAAGCATTATGGCGATTGCCTGCCCAACCTGCTGGGTGGCGCGGTGCGGGATAGTATCGCCTGTTATGCCAGCCCCATCCCCTACCTGCCCAGCCCCGCCGCATCCGCCAGCCAGGCGCGCGAATTTGCTTCACAGGGCTTCGGCGCGGTGAAGCTGAAGATCGGCCGCGGCCTCAGCCAGGATTTGGCGCATGTCGAAGCCGTCAGCGCGGTGATTGACAGCGATATCAACCTGCTGGTCGATGCCAACGGTGCCTACACAGTCAGCCAAAGCATCGCCCTGGCGAAAGAGCTGGCGCGCTTGGGCGTCTATTGGCTGGAAGAGCCGACGCACCCGGAATACCCCGATGACCTGGCGCGAATCCGCCGGCGCGTCGACCTGCCGGTGGTGTCTGGCGAGTGGCTGGGCAGTTGGTTTCAATTCCGCGACCTGCTGCGCGCCGAGGCGGTGGACATCATCATGCCCAATATCACGCGCTGTGGCGGCATAACAGGCTTGCTGAAGATCGCCGACCTGGCGCTGCTGGAGAATGTGCTGGTCGCCCCGCATGGCGTCGGCGCGGGCTTGGGCATCGTGGCGGCGGTCGCGGCTTGCGCTGCGCTGCCCAACTTTTTGATTTATGAATACAACCAGCTATTCAACCCGCTGCGGCACGCGGTCATCAAGGAGCGCATCGACTTTCGTGGTGGCGCGCTGTACGCCAGTTCGGAGCCCGGCTTGGGCATCAGCCTCAATGAAGCCGCAGTACAACGCTACCGAGTTGATTAGTCGCCAATCTCAGGGCGGGCATAGTCATCCGCGAAGCGCCTGATATCGGCTTGCTGCCAATTCCCAAAGGCGACTTCCAATACGCGCACCTCGGCCCCGCGGCTAGAGAGGCGGTGCTTCGTCCCGGCGGGGATCCAGATTTCTGCGCCGGCATCAGCTTCGATCATCTGCTCGCCCACCTGCACTAGCGCGCCATCGTCCAGCACGATATACAATTCGGCGCGGGCGGAATGCGCTTGCAGGCTCAGGCGCTGCCCAGGCGCGACAGTCATCAAACTGACTGTGACTTCGCGATTAAACGCGTATTGTCGGAAGTTGCCCCAGGGTCGCTCCACCTGCTCGACTGGCGGCGCGGCATCGGGAATGGCTTTGGTGATGAAGCTGGACATGGGCATGTTTCCGCATAAGTTGTTGCCATGATTCAACCACAAAGACACAAAGTACACAAAGGCTTTTTTGCCACAAAATGCTGGCTGCCGCTACAATCCGGGGTTATGGAATCCAGGCCAATCACGCTACTCACTGGCGCGGGCAGCGGCATCGGGCGCGGCTTCGCTTTGGCAATGGCGCAGCTGGGCAACCGGGTCATCATCACGGATATCGACCAATCCAGCGCAGAATCAGTCGCTGCCGAAGTCATCGTCGCGGGCGGGCTTGCCCAGGCGCGGCAATTTGATGTTACCGATGGCGAGGCGGCGCGCGGCTTGGTACAGGGCTTGGTCGACCGCTACGGGCGCATCGACCACCTCTTCGCCAATGCCGGCGTTTTGGGTCCGACCGATTTCTGGGAGATACGCCCCGAAGATTGGGCTGCCGTGCTGGGTGTCAACATCAGCGGCGCAGCCATCATCTGTCAATTGGTGGCGGCGCAGATGAAAAAACAGCGGCGCGGGCGCATCATCCTGACCGCCTCGTACAATGGCGTGCGCGTCGACAAGCATGTCATCCCCTATCGCGTCAGCAAAGCCGGCTTGCTCATGTTCACAAAGTGTCTGGCGCTGGTAATGGCACCCTATGACGTGACCGTCAACGCCATCTGTCCTGGCGTAACCTTGACGCCCTTGCAGCAGGCTTATGCGCAGGCGCTGGCTGATCAGCGCGGCATCAGCCTGGACGACTACCTCGACGAACGCCGATCAGTCATCCCCATGGGCGAGCTGACCACCACTGCTGACCTCAATGCTCTGGCGCGATTCCTGGTATCGGACGAAGCGCGACTCATCACCGGGCAGTCCATCGCGGTCGATGGCGGCGTCATGGCCAGCTCCTGACGCGCGCATGAGCTACCAAGCCTATATCACCGCTAGCCAGCCCACCCCGCGTACCATGCGCAGTTGGTATCTGAGCGGACGCGGCATGGACAGCTTTGGCACAGACGACCAGCCGATTCGCGAAGCTGTGCCAGTCATCGGCGCGGACAAGCTGCTGGCGCGCGTGGACGCCATCGGCATCTGCGCATCCGATGCCAAGATGATCCGCCTGGGCGATGGCTATCCGCTCTTTCAGGGGCGCGACCTGGCGACGAGCCCGCAGCGACTCGGGCATGAACTGGCGCTGACCGTTGTGCGCGTCGGCGCTGACTTGGCTTGCCAATATCGGGTCGGGCAGCGCCTGGGCGTGCAGCCTGATGTCTATTATCGTGGACAGCGCAGCGCTATTGGCTCGATCATCGCCGGCGGCTTCACTGAATACATGGCGCTGGGCGAGCGGATACTGCGTGGCGATGGCGGCAGTTATGTATTGCCGGTCGCTGATTCGCTCTCCTATGCGGAAGTGGCGCTCTCCGAACCCTGGGCATGCGTCGAGGCGGCTTTTCGCCCTTTCCGCCGCTTGAACCTGCGGTCGGGCGGGCTGCTATGGATCAGCGGGCGCAGCGAGGGCTTCGACCTGGATATGTGGTTGCCAGCGCGCTTGGTGGTCGCCAGCGATATTTCGGCGCGCACTCGCCAGCAGCTGGCGCAACAAGGAGCGCCAGTAGTCTCTGCGGATGGCTGGAATGCGGCGCAGGTCGCGCAACGTTATGGACAAGGCGTGGGCATAGATGACATCATCTTATTCGAGCCGATCGCGCGGCAGATCGAGGCGGCGCAAGTGGCTCTGGCGCGGCGCGCCGCTTTGACCATCGTCGGGCAATCATCATCAGGCTTCGCCAAGGTCGACATCGGGCGTATCCACTACGATTTCATCAATATCGTAGGCACAGCGCAATCATCGCTGGCGGCGGTTTATGGCGAGGCGGCGAATCGCAGCGGGTTGCTGCCCGGCGGCGTGGCGCTCGTGCATGGCGCGGGCGGGCCGATGGGGCAGATGCACATCCTGCGAGCGCTGAGCCTGGAGCAGCCACCGGGCGTCATCATCGCCACCAACCGCGGCTTGGGACGACTGCGCGCCTTGGCAGCGAGATTTGCGCCGCTGGCATCGCAACGGGGCGTCGAGTTCCACGCCATCAGCCCGCATGAGACCCCCGTCCGGCTAGAAGCGACTGTGAAATCGCTGGGTGGCTGCGACGACATCTTGATGATGATCCCCTCGTTGGCGGAAACCCAGCGCATGCCCGACTTGCTACGGGCAGGCGGACTGCTCAATCTCTTCGCTGGCGTCCCGCCGGGGCAGACGATCCGCCTGGATATGGACTGCATCCGGCGCGATTGTATGCGCATCATCGGCAGCAGCGGCTCGTCGCTGGCTGATCAAGCGACTGTTTTGGAAAAAACAGCCGCCGGACAGTTGGACAGCGCCGGCATCGTCAGCGCGGTCGGCGGGCTGGGCGCGGTTAAAGACGCGCTCCTGGCTGTGAATGCGCGGCGCTTCGCGGGCAAGATCGTCATCTATCCGGCGCTGGGCGATATGCCGCTGCAGACCGTATCCAACTGGTCAAAAGCGGCGGAGACGGCGCTGCTGCGTGAGCGGCTCGGCGAGTAGATAGTCACCACAGCGGCTTCATCGCTAGCGAAACTGATTCAATTGCGCACGCGTTGGCAAACCAGCAATCACGCCGACATGCAGGCAAGCATAAGCGCCCGCCCGCACCGCCACTCGGACTGCATCTGGCAGCGATTTGCCTTCGCCCAGGCTCACCGCCAGCGCCGCATTAAAGCTATCGCCCGCGCCGGTCACATCCACCGCGTCAATGTTTGGCGCTGGCGCTTGCAGCGCGCCGCCCCTGTCCAGGGCGAATGCGCCCTGCGCGCCTTGCGTGATGACTACCGCGCCGGCTCCCAGCGCCAGCAGCCGCTCCGCCAGTTCGGGCGTCGGGCTGGCGTCAGTCGGCGGCAAGCCCAGCAGCATCCGCGCCTCGAAGACATTGGGCGTCAGCACATCGACATGGCGCAGTATCGCGGGGTCGGCGGCTCGCGCGGGCGCTGGGTTCAGGATGGTCAGCGCGCCGGCGACTTTGCCCTGCGCTAAAGCCGCCCGCACCGTCTCCGGCGGGATTTCGAACTGCGTCATGAGGATGTCGCAGTCGGCGATTTGCGCGGCGCAATCCCGCACCTGCTGCGGGCGCATACGCATATTCGCGCCCAGGTCGATGGTGATGAAATTTTCGCCATCGGGCAAGACATTCACAAACGCTACGCCGCTGTTGATATTTGCGATGCGCTGGATATGGCGAGTATCAATGCCCTCGCGCGCATAGGTTTCCAGCGCCCAATCGCCAAAAGCGTCATCGCCCAGGCAAGCCAGCAACTGCGCCCGCGCCCCCAAACGCGCCGCCGCGATTGCCTGGTTTGTGCCTTTGCCGCCGGGGCCCAGGTCGAAGCCGCCGCCGACCAGATTCTCACCCGCGAGTGGCATGCGCGGCACAGTCAGGGTCAAGCCCTGGACATAGCTGCCAACAATAAAAATGCGCGTCATGACAAGCCCTCCACAATCCGCGTGCCCCGCTAAAGATGCCCTGCCTGCAGTATAGCTGACCAGTCGCGATGCCTTATGCAAGACGATTTATCAGATTGCATACTATTGTCTGAATAAAATATGTAGACTATAGTCTGCAATTATCGTCTCGAATCTGAGTAAACAGGCATGAGAACCTTCTGCCTCCTTGTCGTCGTCTTGGTTGCTGGAGTGGCAAACGCGCAAATAAACATTGCTCCCGAATCGCGCTGCTCGCCTTATGACCGTGCCGATTATTCTTATCCTCAAAGCGTTGAATTGCGGGTCATTGCCGAGAATTTGGCTGGCAATATCGTCAGCCCCTACACGAGCGAAGTCTTTTCCGACCGGTCACAAACGCACATTGAGCATATAGTCGCCACTTCCGAAGCGCACGACAGCGGCTTGTGCGCCCACGATGCGGCGACAAAGCGGCAATTCGCCAGGGACCTGGATAACCTTACCTTGGCCAGCCCCAGCGTGAACCAGGCGAAGAGCGCTAAAGACTTGTCAGAGTGGCTGCCAGCGCAAAATGTTTGCTGGTTTGTCCGGACGGTTGTGCAGGTCAAAGCCAAATATGGCTTGTCGATGAACTTCGAAGAAGCCTCACGCGCCTTGCAGATTTTGACTGAAAACTGCCCGTCGCGCGCTGAGTGTCAGCTGCCCAAGGCCGCTGATGCGCTGAATTGCTACGCGGGGCGCTCTTCCGCAAGTCCTCCGACCACTGCTGTGTCAACAACATCAACTGCCTGCTATACGGAGGGCAGAGCCTATGTAAACGGCTCAATCAATGTGCGCAGCGGCGCTGGAACGAATTTCGCCAAAGTCGGCACGCTACACAACGCGACTGTGTCGGTTATCAACTCAGTGCGCAAGGCGGATTATTGCTGGCTGCAGATCGACGCGAATCGCTGGATTGCGCGGCTAAGCCAGGTGCTTTCGCAGAAGCCAGCCACTACTTCGCGCACGGCTGCGAGTCAGCCTGTGAGCCAATCGCCGGCGCAGCAGTCACAAGCGACAGTTTCGCAGCGGACCGTGGACATAAATGGCAATGGGCGCATCACTTGCAAGGAAGCTCGCGCCGCGGGCTTGCCAATCCCTGTTCGCAAAGGGCATTGGGCATACTATTACATGAGAGACGGCGATGGCGATGGCAAGGTCTGCGAATAAGGACCAGCCGCCACCGCCAGCGCCTGTAAGTAATCCCCGCTCCCCGACAGTTCGGGGAACGAGGAGGCATTGCGGATTGAGCAGGCTGCCTATTCGCCGCCGGGCCGCAGCATCACTTCAACAGGCTGCCAGTCTTCGCCCATGACATCGTGCCCGTCCATAGCCAGCGCGTCGACCGCCGCCTGCGCCAGGTCACTGCGGTAGGCGTCCATGGACGGCTCTTCGCTGAGCACCTGCGCCTCCAGCGAGATGGCCACGGTCTGCGCCCACAGGTCGGCGTCCATGATGCCGATGCCGGCTGGCGAGGGCCAAATCAACTTGCTGATTTCATTGAGCTGCCAGGTCTGGTGGCTTTCGCCCAGGGTCGAGCCGTTGTCCAGCACGATTTCCACGCATTCATCCGGGTTCTCGCGGCAGTGAATCCAGCCGCGGAAGCTGGCTTTCAGGAAAGCCACGGCGATGTCTTCATTGCCTTCTTCCGCCAGCCAGTCGGCATTCACGAAGACATGGTCTTGCAGCATGGCGGTGCCGACATCATTGAAGTCGATGACATGCAGGTCTTCGGGCTGATATAGCTCGCCGGTGTCGGGATTGACGGCTTCCAGCACCTGGGCATATTCGTTGTAGGTCATGGCTTCGGCGGCGTCGACCTCGCCATTCAACAGCAGCGACATATCAAACGGCTGCTGCACGATAGTTACATCGTCGGGGTTTTCGGGGTCGATACCGACAGCGCGCATGGCCGCGAAGAGCTCATGCTCGTTGCCAAAGCCCCAGGTGCCGATGCGCATGCCGCGGAAATCTTCCACCGACTCGATGCCTGTATCAACGAAGGACACTTCGAGCGTGCCGCTGCGCTGGAAGACCTGGGCGATATTCACCAGGTTGACGCCCTGCTCGTTGGATTCCAGCACCTTGGGCACCCAGGCGAGGCCAAATTCCGCGCCGCCAGAAGCCACGACTTGCTGTGGCACGATCTCCACCGCGCCTTCCAATATCGTTACATCCAAGCCGGCGTCGTTATAAAAGCCCAGATCGTGCGCCGCGAAGTACCCGGCGAACTGCGATTGCGCCACCCACTGCAGCTGCAGCTTGACGGGAATGAGATGCCCATCGGCGCTGCTGACGCCCGCCAGCAGCAGGGTCAATACCAAACATAGTGCCAAAGCCTTACGCATGAGAATCCTCCAAATTGTCAATTGCCAGTCGATAAAGCCCAGCGTAAGTATAACGAAAGGGCGCGATTGTTTACAAATCGGTCAAAACTGCTTCTTCGGGGCAGTCGTAGTCATTTTTACGATGGCTGTATACTATACTCTCGGTGTACTCGGTGGTAAAAGGAATTTTGATGCGACTATTTCAGGAGCAGTGTATATGACCAGAGTCAAAGGCATCTTCAATATCCTGGCCACGCCTTTCGATAGCGACTACGCGGTCGATTATGCCAGTCTGCGGCGACTGGTGCGCTTTCAGCTTGGCTTGGGCGCGCAGGGCTTGACCATTTTGGGCGTGATGGGCGAGGCCGCCAAGCTCAGCGTGGACGAACGGCGCGCGGTGATGAACTGCGTGATTGACGAGGTGGCGGGCGCTGTGCCTATCGTGGTCGGCACCAGCCACGCGCAGTTGGGCACTTGCATCGCGCTGAGCCAAGCCGCCTTTGCCGCGGGCGCGGATGGCGTGATGATCGCGCCCCCGCGGCTGGAAGACAAATCCGCCCCCGCCATCCTGGTTTTGTATGAACGCATCGCCGAGCAGGTGGCTGGCGAAATCGTCGTGCAGGACTTCCCGCCGGTCAACGATGTAATCATGTCGCCGGGGCTGCTGGCGCAGATCGCCCGGCGCATCCCCCAAGCGCGCACCCTCAAGCTGGAAGACCCGCCGCTCATGCAGAAGATCACGGCAATCCGCGAGCAGACTGACCTCTTCGCCATCTTCGGTGGCTTGGGCGGCATGTTTTTGCTGGAAGAACTGAATCGCGGCGCGGCTGGCACCATGACAGGCTTCGCCTTCACCGAGATTCTGGTGGCGGTGCATGAGGCATTTATCGCGGGCGAGCGTGAAAAAGCCGCAGCCATCTTCGATACATATGCGCCGCTCATCCGCTATGAGAATCAGCCCGGCATCAACCTGGCAATCCGCAAGGCTTTGTTGCAGTGCCGCGGGGCGATTGCCAATGCCACGCCGCGCCCGCCCTTTGCCGCCATCGACGCCGGCACCCAAGCCGAGATCGACTGGCTCTTGCAGCGCGTCGGCGTGGATAACCCGCGCGAGAAACTGCCGCTATGACCGTATAAAGCGCTGAATCATTCCCTAGCCTGCGCTACACTTGCGGCGGATTTCTAAAAAGGGCAGGGTGAAGATGATTGGCAAATTGCTGGGCAATGCGGGCGCTGTTAGCGTAGACAAGCTGCACAAGGAATTCGGCAAGCTGTTGGGCGAAGGCGAAGCGATTCTCGCCGGCTTCCGGGTCTACCGCGATACCTGGATATTCACTTCCAACCGCTTGATTATTGTTGATGTGCAAGGCATGACGGGCAGGAAGCGCGAATACCTGTCGATTCCGTATGAAAAAATCACCATGTTCAGCGTCGAAACGACCGGCACCTTTGACCTGGACGCGGAGCTGAAAATATGGATTGGCAGCCGCAGCCAGCCCGTAGAAAAGAAGTTCGACAAAA
This sequence comes from Chloroflexota bacterium, assembly GCA_009840575.1. Lineage (GTDB taxonomy): Bacteria > Chloroflexota > Anaerolineae > Aggregatilineales > Phototrophicaceae > UBA6055. The sequence continues at coordinate 8,958 of VXNO01000190.1, forward strand.
GCGTGGATGTCTACGCCGTGCAAGGCTTGCTCGCTACATTGACAAAATGACGAAAAAAATGACGAAAGGGAAAGCGCGATGGATCTAGGATTACAGAACAAGGTCGCCCTGGTGGCGGCATCCAGCAAGGGCTTGGGTTATGGGGTGGCGCGGGCGCTGGCGGCGGAGGGCGCGCGGGTTTCGCTTTGCAGCCGCGCTTGGCAGCAGGTAGGCAAAGCTGCGGCAACTCTAAGAAGAGAAACCGGCGCGGACACCCTTGCCAGCGAGTGCGATGTGCGCGACCCGGCACAAATCCAGGCGTGGGTGGACAAAACCGTCGCCGCCTGGGGGCAGGTTGATTGCCTGCTGGTGAATGCCGGCGGACCGCCCGCCAAGACCGTCAAGGAACTTTCCGACGCCGATTGGCAAGCAGCCTTTGAGCTGACCCTGCTCAGCAGCATCCGCATGATTGCCGCTGCCTTGCCCCACATGCGCGCGGGCGGCTCGATACTGACCGTCACTTCGGGCAGCGTGCGCGAGCCGATCCCGCGATTGGCGCTCTCGACTGTCATGCGCGCGGGCGTGGCTGGCTTGGTCAAAACCTTGGCTGACGAGCTGGCGGACGATGGCATTCGCGTCAACAACCTGGTGCCGGGGCGTATCGATACCGACCGCGTCGCCCAGTTGGATGCCAATACCTCCGCCAAGCTGGGCATCAGCATTGAAGAAGTGCAGAAGCGCAGCCTGGAGAGCATCCCTTTGGGGCGCTATGGCACGATCGACGACTTTGGGCGGGCGGGCGCTTTCTTGCTTTCGCCGGCGGCCAGCTATATCACCGGCGCCACGCTGCGCGTTGATGGTGGCGCGGCGCGTGCGATATAGCTAGTCCGCCCGCTTGTGCGAAAACAAGTCGGCGTCGTATGGGGCTTCGCTGCGCCCGGCTGGGCTGGGCATGGCGAAGCGCGCGCCCTCCAGGATTTCGCGCACGGTCAGCATTTGCATTCGGGGGTAGTTCTGCCTTCAATTTCAACTTCGCCAACCAGCGCCATCTTCAGCTTGAAGTTCTTTTCCTGCTGTTTGCCCAGTTCATGCAGGATAATCAGCCCAGCCATCTGCACATTTTCATAGCGCAGGACGCTGCCCAGATAGCCGACATCGGCAATGCCGACATTCGCCCCGCCTTTAACCTCTAAAGCCAGGCA
>VXNO01000190.1:10238-26915 GCA_009840575.1 Chloroflexota bacterium
AGCCTGATTCGCCTGCGCTGACTTTTGGACCAGTCAATGTAACCAGGCGATATTGCCCGCGTTCATCTTCATGGCGAAAGAACTTGCGAACATAGTCCGCCGAGTATTCCACATAGGGTGTATTCCAAGTGTAGTCCTCGCTTTTGCTGTAGTAGAAAATCGTATCGGTGATGCGCCCAAAGCGACTTGGGTCATTGTGCGACCAGGTGCGCTTCCATGTGATGGTATTCAGGTAATACTTTGCCCCAAATATCACATCCAGCGCAATCTTAAGAAAATGCCCAGCGCTGTCGTCGCAGTGCAGATAAATGCTGGCGGATGGCTTCATCGCGCGGCGAATCCAGACCAGCCGCTCGGTCATATAAGCCAGATAAGCTGCCATATCCGGCTGCAAATGAACCAGCCCGCTCAGCAAGGCGGATAGAAAATTAGCGCCATGCCCGTTGATGCCATGCTCGCCCAGCAGCAGCGGCAGGTCACGGATTATGCGCAGCCCCTCGGTAACCAGGACCCAGGTATCGGTATAAGCCTCCACTTGGTCGGGCAAGGGACGGCCCGTCTCGTCCTTGTAGATGGCGTTATAATCTTCATTTGAATTAAAAGGGGGGTCAAGATAGACTAAATCGACAGAATACGGGGGAATCTTCTCACGCATAATCGTGAGGCAATCGCCATAAAACAGGGTATTCACGCCCATTGCTCCTTAATGATACCCGCTGAAGTAAAGCACAAAAACAATGAGCTTTCAAGCGAGAAGGAAACAACCGGAAATGACCAAGCTACCCTACCAAGACCCTGCCCGCCCGCTCGACGAACGGGTGGAAGACCTGCTGACGCGCATGACGCTGGCGGAAAAAGCCGGCTTGATGTTCCAGACCATGCTGATGATCCCGCCCGATGGCAGCTTCGACCCCGCAAGCCAAAATCCCTTTTTCAAGGTGTCCATCCGCGAGCTGTTGGATAAGCATCTGACTCATTTCAACCTGGTCGGCTCCGCCTCCGCGCGGCAGACGGCTGAGTGGCTGAACCAACTACAGGGGCTGGCGGCGGAGGCGCGGCTGGGCATCCCCATCACCATGTCCAGCGACCCGCGGCATAACGTGCCGGTCAATGAGAATATTGGCGCGATGATGGGCACGGCGGCTTTTTCGCAATGGCCCGAGACGACCGGCTTGGCGGCGCTCGGCGATCCCGAGCTGGTACAGGAGTTCGCCGATACCGCCCGTCAGGAATACCTGGCTGTGGGTTTGCGTGCCGCCCTGCACCCGATGGTCGACCTGGCTACCGAGCCGCGCTGGGGGCGCATCAACGGCACCTTCGGCGAAGACTCGGCACTGACCGCCCGCCTGACCGCCGCCTATATCCGTGGCTTCCAGGGTGATGAGCTCAGCGCGCAGAGCGTCGCTTGCACGACCAAGCACTTCCCGGGTGGCGGCGCGCAAAAGGACGGCAGCGACCCGCATTTTGCCTATGGCGCGGAGCAAGCCTACCCCGGCGGCAACTTCGACTATCACCTGCCGCCTTTTGTCGCAGCCATCGAAGCCGGCACAGCCATCATGATGCCCTACTACCCCAAGCCCATGGGCACAGAATACGAAGAGGTGGGCTTCGCTTTTAACAAAGGCATCATCACCGGGCTGCTACGCGAGGAGATGGGCTTTGATGGCGTCGTCTGCACCGACTGGGGCGTGCTCACTGATGACAACATCATGGGCATGCCTTTCCCTGCCCGCGCCTGGGGGGTGGAGCATTTAACCGTCTCCGAGCGCATCGTCAAGGCGCTGGAAGCTGGCGTCGACCAGTTCGGCGGCGAATCCTGCCCGGAGATGATCGTGGAGTTGGCGCGCGCGGGGAAGGTGAGCGAGGCGCGCATAGACGCGAGCGCGCGTCGCCTGCTGCGCGACAAGTTCCGCCTGGGTTTGTTCGAGCGCTGTACGGTCGATGCCGCTGCCGCCGCGGATGTCGCCGGCAGCCCTGCCTTCCGCGCCGCCGGCGAAAGCGCCCAACGCCGCTCTATGGCGCTGCTCAAGAATGACGGCTGCCTGCCCCTGCGCGGACGCCCCAAGCTCTACATAGAAAACATCGATCCGGCTATAGCTGGCGAATACGGCGATGTAGTCGATAGTCCCGAAGCCGCCGACTTCGCCATCCTGCGCTTGCAGACGCCTTTCCAGCCGCGCAGTGATTTCTTCCTTGAGCAGATGTTTCATCAAGGCGACCTGGACTTCAAAGAGCCAGAGCTGAGCCGCCTGCTGGCTATCATGGCACGGGTGCCGACCATCGTCGATATCTACCTGGAGCGGGCCGCGGTTATTCCTGAAATCGCCGCGGCGGCCACCGGACTGCTGGCCAATTTCGCTGTCAGTGACGCAGCCGCGCTGGATGTCATCTTCGGGCGCGCCAAGCCTGAAGGCAAGCTGCCTTTTGAGCTGCCGCGCTCAATGGAGGCTGTGCGGGCGCAGCGCTCGGATACGCCGCGTGACTCGCAAGACCCGCTCTTCGCCTACGGACACGGGCTGAGTTATTGACGGCAAACGGCGCAGAAAGGGAATTGTACATGCAGCGCATACGCATCGGCTTTGTGCCCATCGCCCGGCCGACCTTTGACCTGGGGCTGGCGCGCGAACTAACGGGGCGAATGGTCGAGGCGCTGGCGGGCTACGACTTGTGCGGTTCGCCTGAGCTGGTCATGGACGCGGACGCTGTGGGCGCGCGCATCGACGAGCTGGCTGAGGCGCGGCTGGATATGCTGCTACTGCTGCAAGCGAGCTTCGCTGATAGCACGATGGCGCTGGAGCTGGCGCGCGCGATTGATGCGCCGCTGCTGCTCTGGGCGCTGCCCGAGGCGCAGGTAGGCGGTCGCCTGCGCATCAACTCCTTCTGCGGCGTCAACCTGGCTGCGCACGGCTTGCGGCGAGCAGGCATCGCCTACGAGACGATTGTCGCCGCGCCGGATGACCCAAAGGCGCATGCCAAGCTGCATGACTTCGCGCGGGCGGCGAGTGTTAAGCGCCGTTTGCAGGGCGCGCGCATCGGGCGGCTGGGCGAGAACCCGGCTGGCTTTGACACCTGCCTGGTGGACCGGGCGGGGCTGCGCTCATGGCTGGGCGTCGAGGTGCCGCAAATTGATTTGCCACCGTTTTTTCAGGCGGCGCGGATGGCGGATCCCAAGCGGATTGATGCGCTGGCGGCGAACCTGCGCAAGCGTCTGGCGGACTTTGATACCCATAAGTCCGCTGAAACTCGCGGCACATTGGGCGCATACCTGGCGTTGGATGAACTGGCAAGAGACGAAAAACTGGACGGCGTAGCGGTGCGCTGTTGGCCCGAGTTCTTCACTGATTTGGGCTGCTCGGCTTGTGGCGCGATGTCCATGCTGAGCGATGCGCTGACGCCGACCAGTTGCGAGGCGGATGTCAACGGTACGATTACACAACTGATTTTGCAGTGGCTAAGTGGCGAGCCAGCCTTTGGCAGTGATATTGTGGCTTTTGACCTGGATGCTGACGCGGCGACGCTCTGGCACTGCGGTTTGGCGCCGCTGTCTATGGCTGACCCGGCTGTGACGCCCAGCGCGGCCCTGCATTCCAACCGCGCCAAGCCCTTGCTGATGCAGTTCCCGCTCAAGCCTGATCGAGTCACCCTCGCGCGCTTGAGCGAAGCCAGTGGTGCCTTCCGACTGGTGATTGGGCGTGGCGAGATGCTAAAAGCGCCGTTGGCATTTGGCGGGACGAGCGGGCGGATTCGCTTTGGCAGCGGAGCCGCCGCGGTCATGGACAAGCTGCTGGGCGAGGGGCTGGAGCATCATATCTCCCTCACTTATGGCGAGCATGGCCGCGCGCTGGAGATACTGGCGCGCATGCTGGGCATGGATGTGCTGTGGCTCTAGCTTGTTGATGACAGAGCCGCTCAGTTTTCGTTATACTTTGTGCGTTCCATTGTGGCGGATTTTACATTGGCAACATTTTACCCATCAAAAGGAGGAAGAACATGAAACACATCGTAATGATTTTGCTGCTCCTGGCGCTCTTGCCAGGCGTGGCGGCGCAGGACATGGTTGAGCTGGACTTCATGTGCTATGAAAATGGCAATGAATGTTCGGTCTATGACGACCTGCTCAGCCGCTTCAGCGAAGCCAACCCCGGCATCACAGTGACGGTCAACACCGTCCCGTACACGACCGTGCGTGACCAACTGCGCGTGCAGGTTGAGGCGGGGCAAGCGCCCGATATCGCGCGCATCACCGACTTCGCTGGCATGGCTGGCTTCTACCTGGACTTGCGTCCGCTGATGGAAGACCCCTCGCTGATGGAAGAGAACTTCCCGTCCGCCATCCTGGAGGCTTTCCGCACTGATGATGATATGAGCGGCTTGTACGGCTTCCCGGATGCGGCGACGGTCACAGCGCCATTTGTCAATGCCACGCTCTTTGAGCAAGCCGGCATCGATATGCCCAGCGCGGTCATGGACGAGCCGACCTGGGACGATTGGCTGGCGGCGCTGGGTGAGGTGGCGGACGCGACCGGACTGCAATACGCCATGGCGATTGACAACAAGGGGCACCGCTTTGCGGGTCCTGCCATGAGCCTGGGCGCAGACTTCTTCGATGACGAAGGCAACTTCGACCTGGCTGACGATGAAGGCTTCCGCGCCTTCGCCATGATCTTGAAAGACTTGATCGACGCCGGCAAATCCCCTGCCGAGACCTGGCTGGGCACGAGTCAATACACTGGCGCGCAGGACTACTTTATCAATGTCGAGGCGGTCATGTACTTCAGCGGCAGTTGGCAGATCGGCCGCTTTTCCAGCGATATCGGCGATGCTTTCGATTGGGTCGTCGTGCCCAACCCATACGGTCCCGGCGGCAGCACCGGCGTTGCGGGTGGCGCGGCGCTGGTCGGTTATGCCGCGACCGAGCACCCCGAAGCGGTTGCCATGGCGATGGAGTACCTGATGCAGCCGGAGGTCTATGGCGAGTTCTCGTCGCGGACGTTGAGCATCCCCGGGCACAATGGCGTGGCGGCGATGGGCGTCGACTATTCCGAGGCGCCGCCGGCTGTGGCCGCGGCGTTGAACGGCTTCGCCGCCGAGGTGCCGAAGCTGCAAAACCAAGCCGTCGCGCTGAACCCGCATCCGCTGGCTTTCGCCTACTATGATGCTTCCAATACCCGCCTGGCGCAGTATTTCGCCGGCGAGCTGACGTTGGACGAAGCCATGTCGCGCTTGCAAGAACAACTGGACGAAGCCGCCGCCAATATGGCTGCTGGCTAGTCCCATAGCAACAAGCCCCTCTTCCTACTTACTGTGGGAAGAGGGGCAATGGCGGCAGATTTTCCCGCTGGAAAATGACATGAGCGCATTCCTGGAAAATTTTGTTTCCCTGCTGGATGGCTTCTTCAGCCGCATCCAGCGCTTCACTGGCGTTACCGGCATGGCCTATATCTTCATCGCGCCGAATATGCTGGTGTTTTCTATTTTTGTGCTTTTCCCCATGTTGTTCAATTTTGTTTATACATTCACCGGCAGCGACCGCCTTTTCTTAAACCAGCGACCGTATGTAGGCGCAGCCAATCTGGAGCGCCTCTTCGACTGCGAAGATTTCTTACGCCCGGTAACCTGCGATGAAGACCTCTTTGCATCGGCGGTATTAAACACCGCCAGCTTTGTGCTGACGCAGGTGGCGGTGATGATTGCCGTTTCGCTGCTGACGGCGGTGGTCTTAAACGGCAAAATCCGCGCGCGCGGCTTCTTTCGCAGCGTTTTCTTCTATCCTGTGCTGCTCTCGCCGATTGTCGTGGCGATGATATGGCGCTGGATGCTGCAAGAAAATGGCTTGTTCAACGCCTTTATCGTCTCTTTGGGCGGCGAGAAACTGCGCTTCTTGACCGACCGCAACTGGGCGCGCTTTTGGGTGGTCATGGTCAGCGTGTGGTCGCTGATGGGCTTTTATACGCTGATTTTGCTGGCGGGCTTGCAGGCGATACCGTCCGATTTGTACGAGGCGGCGGCGATTGACGGCGCTAGTAGTTGGCGCGCTTTCCAGTCCATCACCTTGCCTATGCTGGCCCCGACGATGCTGGTGGTCATCGTGCTGTCCACGATACGCGCGGTGCAGATATTTGATGTCGTCTTCGCTTTTACAGGCGGTGGTCCTGGCTCGGCGACCCTGTACATCGTGCATTACATCTACACCAACGGCTTCGCCAGTCCCTTCCGCGAATATGGCTTGGCGGCGGCCACCTCCCTGGTCATGGCGACGGCGTTGATTGTGCTGACGATCATTCAAATCCGCCTGCAAGGCACGGGCTTGGAAGAATACGATGATGAAAGCAAACCCAAAGGCGTCGCCAGGCTGCAGCTGGGCAGTGGGTTAGCCGAGCTGGGATGGAGCATACGCCGCAATTTGCTGGATCCGCTGGCTGGGGCGCTGCAAATCCTGCTGGACGGGCTGGGTGTCGTGTTGGGCGGGCTGCTGGGCACAGCGCGCCGCCGCAATTTGCTGACCTATGGTTACCTGTCGCTAGGCGTGATTGTGATGTTTGGTCCCGTGCTGTGGGCGGTGATGTCGTCCTTCAAGAGCGCGGCGGATATCCAGCGCTTTCCACCGCGTTTCCTGCCGCACTACCAGGAGATGGTCGCGGTGGCCGGCTACGATGAGCCGCTGCCGCTCTATGATGCGCGCCTGGAAGATGGCTCGGCTGCGCAGCTTGTGCAGATTCGGCGTGTGGGCTTGGAGGCGCAGATGCTCGACCCCGCGCAGCCTGAAGCCGGCGTCATCAAGGTGAAATTGCAAGACCGCGAGCCAGTCGAGAGCGTGCGCTTCAGCCTGGATAATTTCCAGCGCGGCATCGAGAGCTTCAACTTTTGGCGCTACTTGTCCAACAGCGTCATCGTGACTGTGTCGGCGACGCTGCTGACGTTGCTGGTCAACAGCATGGCGGCATTCGCGCTGAGCAAATATCGTTTTCGCGGGCGGGGCATCATCTTTATGTTAATCATCAGCACGCTAATGGTGCCGCTGTCGGTGATTTTGGTGCCAGCTTTTTTGCTGATTACGGCGCTGGGCTGGAACAACCAGCTCATCGGCATCATCATCCCGACCATCGGCACGCCGACCGGCGTCTTCCTGCTGCGGCAATATATGCTGACCATCCCGGACGAATTGCTGGATTCAGCGCGCATTGATGGCGCAAGTGAATGGCGGATTTATTGGCAGGTCATCCTGCCACTGGCGGCACCGGCGCTGGCGGTGCTGGCGATTTTTTCCACGATCTGGCGCTGGAACGATTTTCTGTGGCCCAAGATCGTCATGACCAGCAACGAGATGTTTACATTGCAAGTCGGGCTGGAGACATTTCAAGGCGATTTGACGACGCAGTGGGAGCTGATCCTGGCGATGACGGTGCTGACGGCGCTGCCTATCACCTTCGTATTCGGCTTCTTGCAAAAATACATCACGACCGGGATCGCGACTACTGGCATGAAGTAGGTGGCTCTATACGGGAGTGCGGGGAAGAGGGGAGTGGTAAAATAGGCTAGCGCTGCCTGCCTTGTTGGGAGTTTTCTCCGTGTCAAAAGCCCTGTGCCTGAAAGGCATCATCCGCCATATTGAATACGATCCTCAAGTTCGCACTAAGCCACTCGAGAGATTTGCATTGGATGGGCTCGATATCAATGCCGCTGATGTGGCAGGGATCATTGAAATCGCTGACGATGTTTCGTTTGGCTATGCAAAACGGCAGGCTTATCATCCAAGAGTCAAAGAACGCTACCAAAAGCAAAATGCCGAGCTTGGGAGATATTCAGGACGGCTTGTTTAGGAATATATTGTTTTACAGCATAGGCGAAATGTATCTGGGTGGCCAGCAAATAGAATTTGCCACTCGGTTGAAGTTGACCGGTAAAATTCGCGGGGTGCTGAAGCTGCCTGATGACGGCCAGTCAGCCATCGAGTCTTTCGCAGACGCCAACAATTTGACTAAAACAAAGCGAAATCAGCTACGGCTCTTGCATCAGGAAGTCCTTATCAATCCAGGATTTAGCATCGTAGTCGCGGGCAACGCATGAAGATCGTCAAGAGCCCACTTCGCTATCCTGGCGGCAAGTCGCGCGCGATTAAGCAGATTCTTCGCCATTTGCCGGCCCGCATCGACGAATACCGCGAACCCTTTGTTGGCGGCGGCTCGGTGTTTCTTGCGGTCAAATGCCTTTTTGGACGCAGAATCAACCGTTATGTGATAAACGATTTGAATGTCGACCTGGTGCATTTTTGGCGGGCAGCGCAGCATACAATAGACGATCTTGCGCTTGGCGTGCAATCGTTTATGGATGACTACAGCGACGGCAGAGAGCTATGGCGCTTTCTACACACGGACGGCAACATGTCCAGCGATATGGAGCGGGCGGTGCGCTATTTCGTCTTGAACCGCATCACCTTTTCCGGCGTTGTCGATTCGGGCGGATACTCGCAATACGCCTACGAGCGACGCTTCACGCAATCCTCGATTGGCAGGTTATGGCGGCTAGAACATGTCATGCAGGACGTAGAGATCCGCTGTGATGATTACGAATTTCTGCTGCTAGACAAGGGGGATAATGTCTTCATCTTCCTCGACCCGCCGTATTGGAGCGCTACGCAGTCGCGGCTGTACGGAAAAAATGGCGAATTGCATACCAGCTTTGACCATGAACGTTTTGCCGAGAATATGCGCCGTTGCCCGCACAAGTGGCTGATTACCTATGACGATTCGCCCATCATCCGCGACTTGTTCAGCTTCGCGCATATCAGCGAATGGACTCTGCAATATGGGATGAACAACTACATGCAAGGCAAAGCGGAGAAAGGCAGGGAACTATTCATAAGAAACTATTGATATGCTATCAACCGATAAGTTGACAAAGAGTTCGCCAGATGACCTGTAATTGTCGCTTGATGGAAGCAGATATCGGAGCTTTTTTGCAATCCAGCGCTTTTGCTGAATCTGCAATTGACCTAACCTTCCTCGACCCGCCCTTCAACCAGGCGAAAGAATACGCCTCGCACGATGACGACATGCCCGAAGGCGAGTACTGGAATTGGATGCGCGATGTCTGCCGCGCCGTCTATGAGCAGACTTCGCAGGGCGGCGCGATTTATTTTATGCAGCGCGAGAAAAACAGCGAACAAGTCTTGCGCTGCCTGCGCGAGGCGGGCTGGGCGCTGCAGAACCTCATCATCTGGAAGAAGCTGACCTCAGCCGTGCCTATGTCGCGACGCTTTGGTAAGCACTATCAGATCATCGCTTATGCCACCAAAGGTCGCCGCGCCCGCGTATTCCATCGCCTGCGCATTGACCCGCCGCTGCCAGCCAACTACCGGCAGAAGCGCAAAAATGGTATGTATGTAACCGATATCTGGGACGACATCCGCGAGCTGACTTCGGGCTATTACGCTGGCGACGAGGCGCTGCGCAATGACGATGGCCAGCGCTTCCACAAGCAGCAAGCGCCGCTGGCTCTGCTACTGCGGATAATCTTGAGTTCGACGCTACCGGGCGACCTGGTGTTTGACCCCTTCGCCGGGACGGGGACGACGCTGGTGGTGGCGCGGCAATTGAATCGGCGCGGGCTGGGAGTCGAGATTGACCCGGACAACGCCGCTTGCATACGCGAACGCCTGCGCGAAACCCGCCCCGCCGATGATATTCGCCGCTATTTTGAGCATTACCAATACACAGAGAATCTGCCCGAAATCTGGGCTGGAGACAATGTGGATGAGCAGGAAAATGTACTCCATCTACCACTTTTTCGCGTACCTGTATCGTAACCGCCGCTGGCTCGCAGGCGCTAAAAAGCTCTCCGACTTTGCCTTTGATGAAGAGTTGCTGTCCTACAAAGGGGCTGGCCGCTTTCCCGACCTGGCTATTCGCGTGAATTCCGGCGGCGCTCCGGGCGATCCGACTGGCGGGGAGCTGGTCGAGCTCAAGGACAGCCGCAGTTACACCGTGTCGTCGTTCAATTCGACTATTCCCAGCGGCGAGAAAGCGATTGGGGATATTACCGGCGGCCGCAGTAATGTTGTGCGTGAAGGCATGCTGGCGCGTGGCGACGATATTCATGCTCTACCACTGCGCGATGTGTATTATCTGGTTCGCGGCCACAAGGGGGATAATATCAAGATTTGCCTGGGCACGGCAGTTTCTTCGAGACGGTCGCGGTTGACGAGTTGATTCAAGCATCGTTTCGTCAAGCGCTGAATGAACGGCTGCAGCAAGAAGACGAAAAAATTAGCGAGGAGCTTCACGCCTTGATGACGCGGCTGTTTTCGCGCCAAGACACTTTCAGCAAGGTGCGGCATGTGGAGAACGCGTCGGTGCGCTTGCGATTTCGAGTCATGACGGAAGTCAACCGACAAGGCAATATCTTGAGCAGCCGAAGCTATCCGAAAATCAAGGGCAACAGCATCAATCTGGTGCTGCCTTATGAAACCGAAACTGAGAAAACGCAGCAACAGCGCTATATTCGAATGGCTATTTCAAAGTCAGAAAGGGGCGCAGGCAGCACTTTCACCATCTCCCACCCCTTCAATGGCGATTATTTTGTATTGAGTTATTCCTTGTAAGCCTCGCGCGCGCATTGCACAATGCAGGCAAAGCAACTGACCCAACCGAAAGGCGCAACATGAAAACAGTCTTCGTCGTCTATGCCGATGACAATGTCGGTACCGCCGTGCTTGAGCCTATCCAAGCCGGCGATAACGTATCCACCAATGGCGAGCGCAGTGACATCCAGCTCACTGCGCGCGCCGATATCGCTTATGGGCACAAAATCGCCTTGCTGGATATTGCGGCGGGCGCGACTGTGCGCAAGTACGGCTTGTCCATCGGCAGCGCCACGCAAGCTATTCGCGCTGGCGACCATGTGCACGCCCACAATGTCGAAAGCAATCGCGGCCGCGGCGACCTCGCCGAGGGCGAATAACAAGGAGACCTCTCATGCAGCAATTTATGGGCTATAGGCGCGCCAATGGGGATGTCGGCGCGCGCAACCACCTGCTGATTCTATCCGGCACGGTCTATGCCAATAGCGTGGTCGAGCGCGTCGCCGAGACCATCCATGGCGCTGTGCCTATCACCCATGCCAATGGTCGCTGCCAGGTCGCGCCCGACCTGCGGGTTACGCGGCGCTTCCTGGCTGGCACGGCGATGAACCCCAATGTTGGCGCGGTGGTCATCATTGACCATTTCAAAGAAGAAGGCATGACCGCCGAAGACCTGGCAGATGACATCGCGCCAACTGGCAAACCAATCGCCACAGTCAACATCCGCGGCGAGGGCGGCTACATCAACGCGCTGGCAAAAGCGACCCGCTATGCCCAGGGCTTCGCGCGGCAGATCAGCCTCTTGCAGCGTGAGCCAGCGCCAATCAGCAAAATCCTCTTTGGCACCGAATGCGGCACCTCGGATACTACCTCGGGCTTGGCGTCCAACCCGGCGAATGGGCTGGCTGGCGAGCTGCTCATCGCCCAGGGCGGGCGCATGTTAATGGCGGAATGCACTGAATGGATGGGCTGCGAAAATTGGCTCACCGACAAAGCCGCCAGCCCCGAAGTCGCCGCAGCCATCATCGCCGGCGTCCAGCACATGGAAGCGCGCGCGCTTGCCAGTGGCGAAGACATCCGCGGCTCGCAACCCACCGGCGACAACATGGCTGGCGGCTTGACGACTATCGAAGAAAAGTCCATGGGCGCGGTCAAAAAAATCGGCGACAGCCCCATCATCGAACACCTCGATATTGCGGCGGTGCCAACGCGGACCACGCCCGGCAATTACGTCATGTACGGACCCGGCATGGGCGCGGAAAGCATCAGCAGCATGGCCGCGGCTGGCTGCCAGGTGCTGACCTTCTGCACGGGCGGCGGACATACTTCCAACCACCCAATCATGCCGACCATCAAAGTGACGGGCAATCGCAATTCCTATGACCTGATGCGCGACACGGTTGATGTCGATGTCAGCGGCGTCTTCACCGGCGAGCTGACACTGGCGGAAGCCGGGCAGATTATCTATGACGAGATGGCGCGCGTCTGCAGCGGTTATCTGACCAAGTCAGAGGCATTGCGCGACAACAACAGCTTCGCCATCCACCGCGTTGGTCCCAGCATCTAGCGCTATGCAAAACGAACACTGACCCCGCCCCCGCAAGCCTTGATCGCTGTTGAGCTAGTCAGGCTTGCGGGCAAGGGTCAGCGAACACTTAAATGAAACGCGCGGGCAGGGATGACGCCAGCTTCCGCTATCTTGGTTCTGGGTTAAAGCCCATGGGCGGTTTTTCGTAGGCAACATCCCAGTGTTTGAGCAGCGCGTCGAGCTTGTGGTTGACTTCCGCGATTGCCACGCGGTTCTGCTCAATGGCTATTCGATTTTGCTCGATAGCCGTTATCATTTTGGGCAGAACTTGATCCAACCCATCCATGATTTTACCTTGTGTGCTGCGCAATGCTTCGTACTCCATTGCCATTCGCTGGAATCTAGCATCAGCCATAACTATAGTGTCAATGTCCTTTGTCCATGATTGGTCGCAACGCAAGCTGAGTTTAGCACATATTGGCTACCATGCAAAACAAGAACTGTATAAGAGATAGGGCAATCGCATCAGATTACTCACCGCAGAGGAAACGAGGGTACACAGAATGCGCAGAGCTTTGGTGTAGGGGACAGGCGGTGCCTCGCCCGCAGCACTGATTTCCCCTCCGTGTCCCCGCGCCGCTGTGTCAGACCTGCTTGTGGACTTTGTGAACTTTGTGGCTTTGTGGTTAAAGTTTCATAACTTACTTGCAATTTCTGAGGCGAAATGGAAATCAGACTGCCGTATAACAGAGGTGAGCTACGCGCTGTGCTGCCGGATGACTTCACGATTGTGCCTATCGCGCCGCGTTCGCAAGCCGCCGCGCAGAATCCAACTGCGCTAGTAAAGCAGGCGGTCTACCATCCGCTAGGCGATGTCTCGCCGCCGCGCGCTGGTATGCGAGTCGCCATCGCCATCAATGACAAGACGCGTCCCGTCCCACATGAGATTCTCTTGCCGCCGGTGCTGGCGGGACTGCGCCACGCTGGCGTCCGCGACCAGGATGTGCATTTCATCATCGCCGCCGGTACGCATCCAGCCATCCCACCGGACGAGTATGCAGCGATCCTGCCGCAGACTATCCTCGCTGCCTACCGCGTCAGCTGTCATGACGCCTATGACAAAAGCAAGCTCACGAAACTGGGCGAAACAGCCCGCGGCACGCCCATCGCCATCAACAGCGACTATATGGGAGCAGATTATCGCATCGTCATCGGCAATGTAGAGCCGCATCAATTTCAGGGTTATTCCGGCGGCGTCAAGAGCGCAGCTATCGGCTTGGCTGGCGCGGAGACCATCAATCACAATCACGCCATGATGCGCCAGGCGCAGGCGATCTGGGGCAGCTATGAAGAAAATCCCGCGCGGCAGGATGTCGAAGAGATCGGCGCGATAATTGGTATTGACTTTTGCGTCAACGCCATTTTGAACGCCCAAAAGGCGCTGGTGTGGGCATTCGCTGGCGACCCGGTGGCGGTGATGCAGGCGGGCATCCCGGCTGTGCGCGAGCTGTATGCCGTGCCAGTATCCGCGCCGGTCGATCTGATGATTGCCTCGCCGGGCGGGCACCCCAAAGATATCAACCTCTACCAGGCGCAAAAGGGCTTGGCGCATGCGTCTGCGGTAACGCGCTCAGGCGGTCGCATGATTCTCTGCGCGGCTTGCCCGGAAGGCGCTGGCAATGCCGAGTATGTGCGCTGGATGCGCCAGCCGCAAATCACCAGCCATAACGTTGTCCTTGAAGAATTCGCGCGGCAAGGCTTTCGCGTCGGACGGCACAAGGCTTTTCAGGTAGCGCGTGACGCGGCGCGCATCCACACAACCTTGGTCACGGACATGGCGGATGAGCTGGCGCATGTCTTGCTGTTAGAAAAAGCGGCGAGTTTGCAGGCGGCTGTGGACGAGGCGCTGGCTGGGTTGCCGCCTGGCGCGCGCATCGGCCTCATGCCTGTGGCGAATGCGACCATGCCGATGGTGTTGCAGTAGGCTGCCGAAATCGCTAGAATTTGCATGGCTACCTCAAAAAGTTCCGTGCCCAAAGAGCCCCAAGATAGGATAAGTATTTGTCCGATTTTGACATTACTCAGGAAGAGGCAGATTATCTGCTGAAAATGGAAAAGCAGCGAGTAGACGCAGCGGCGATTCCCTTTCCATTGCATGGGCAGCAGATCGTGTTGCAACTTCAATCACTCGACCTGCGGGAAAACTTTCTGCTGGATTTATCACGAGGGCGTCGCCAGGAGCTTCGGGTGAAACTGCAGACACGAGCGCGAGTTGTGATACGCATCGCGAGGCTGGACTTGGGGGGTAGACCGCATCGCAATGCTGACGGCACGGTGGTTCAAGCGCCCCATCTCCATCTGTATCGGGAGGGTTTTCACGACAGGTGGGCGATCGCGCCACCATCTGACAAGTTTTCTGATCTTGAGGATTTGCAGGTGACCTTGGACGACTTCATGCGTTTCTGCAATATCGTTCAGCCGCCAGATATTCGTATACAGAAAGGCTTAATCTGAATGATTGATCAAATCAGACAACTGACCGAGCAATACCACAATTGGATGAGCGAGAGCACAACATTGCGGACGGTCGAGAATGGCGTGGAAATCACCACCCCGTTCCTGGATCGTCACAATGACATGATGCAAGTCTACGCAGAGCTATCTGGTGACGAGATCATTCTGACTGATGACGGCTACACGATTGATGATCTTGAATTCTGCGGCTTGACTGTGGATAGTGCAAGTTGCAGAAAGTTGCTGCAGCTTAACCTAAATGGATTTGCTGTGAAGCGGGAAGGCAATGAGCTTGTAACGCGCGTTACCGCCAAAGACTTTGCGGTGAAGCTGCACAACCTCCTGCAAGCGATGATTGCTGTCGACGACCTCCACTATATTGCGAGCCCTTCTCAAGTTAAGCGGCGTTTTGACGCAGATATAGCAAGCTGGCTGAATGCGTCCAACATTCAGTTTGGCAAAAAGAAATTCAAAGGGAGAAGCGGCTATTATGTGGATTACCAGCATGTCATCCCGCCTTCAGCCAATATGCCCTATCGTATGCTTATTGGTATAAACAATCCTCGCCGCGGCGCAGTTGAGCAAGCTGCTTTTCGCTGGTTGGACATCCACGCGAGCCGGCCTCGCGATGCGCGCTTGTATCCAATCCTGAATGACGCGCAGCAGGATAGCGTACTGAGCGAAATGGATGCGTTCCGCAATCTCGAAATCAACCCCATCCTCTGGTCTGAGCGCGAATCCGTGCGTGACGAACTCGCCTCCTAAGACATGACCAGGCTGCCCGCCAGCCCGAGCCCCAGCGCCGCGCGCATCGTGCTCGTCTGTGGGCTTTCGCTCTTCATCATCTTTGGCATTCGGCTGTCGTTTTCGGTCTTCTTTGCCGAGTTCGTGCTCGCCGAGGGCTGGAGCAGCGAAGCCGCCGCCACGATATTCAGCTTGAACATGCTGGTCTTTGCGGTTACTGCGCCGCTGGCGGGTATCGCCTTGGATCGTTATGGTCCCCGCCCGGTCTTTGGGCTGGGCGCTTGCCTGATGGCGGGTGGATTGTGGCTGTGCAGCGAAGCGCGCGCGCTGGAGGACTTGCGCCTGGCTTATGGTCTGGTGGTCGGCGCGGGCTTAGGCATCACCGGCTTGGGGCCGCAGGCATCGGTAGTCGCCGGCTGGGTAGGTCCGGCGCGGCGCGGACGGGCGCTGGGCATCGCTTTTGCTGGCACGGGCGCAGGCTCGCTGGCTTTCGTGCCTTTGGCGAATGGGTTGATTGCGCGCTATGACTGGCGGAGCGCTTATCTCGCGCTGGCGCTGGTGTGTTTGCTGCTGCTGTTGCCACTGATGACAGTCGGGCTGCGCCGCCCCCCGGTTAGAGCAAGAACTCCCTCGCGCGTTGCGCAGGCGACTGGCAACTGGCGGGCGCTGTTGCGTATGCGATCCTTTTGGGCGCTGATGCTGGTCGGCTTGACCGCGCTGGGACCCCTGCGCAGCCTGACCGTGCATCAAGTCGCGCTGATGGAGTCGGCGGGCGTGGAACGTTCCTTGGCGGCGGCGGTTGTTGGCATCGCTGGACTGCTGGCGAGCCTGGGATTCGTGGCGATGGGCTGGTTTTCCGACCTGTACGGACGCACATCCGCCTTCAGCATCGGCGCGGCGGGTTTGCTGGGCGCGGTGGCATTGCTGCTGGCGATACAAGCGGGCGCGAGCGCTGGGCTGCTGTTTGCGTATGCTGTGTTATACGCCTTGGGCGAGTCGACGCGCAGCAGCCAGTCCACGGCGCTGGCCAGCGATATTTTTCAGCAGCAAGGCTTGGGAAGGATCAACGGGCTAGTGGGCGGCATGTTTGGCTTGGGCGCGGCGCTGGGACCTTGGCTGGTCGGGCGCATCCACGACGACAGCGGGTCTTATGCGGGCGGTCTGCTATTGGTGGCGGCGATGGTGCTGGTGTCGCTGGTCGCCTTTGTCATGGCGGGGCAAGGGGCAAAGGGACGCAAAGTTCCGTTGCCACAGAAGTAGAATCAAGAAAGTAATGCGAAAATCTAGCAATAAATGTAGGGATGCCCCTAGG
>VXNO01000071.1 GCA_009840575.1 Chloroflexota bacterium
CGATGCTCAAGCCGCCTTCGTCGGCCAACGGATCGTCCAGGCTGCGGATGACATCAGCATTGCTGACCCTTGCCTCAGCCACATTCTCCGCCAGTGTGCGCCCCGTCACGGTCAGCGCCTCGCCATGCAGCAGCGGCAGCAGCATTTTCAAGACCGCCGGGATGCCGCCGGCATAAAACAGGTCTTCCATCTGGTAGAGCCCGGTTGGGCGCAGGTTGGCTATGAGCGGACTGCGGCGGCTGAGCTCGTCAAAGCGCGACAATGGCAGCTCAACCCCCGCGCGCCCGGCAATCGCCGGCAGATGCACGATGGCGTTGGTGCTGCCGCCCAGGGCATGCAGCAAGGTGATGGCGTTGTCAAAAGCCGCGGGCGTCAATATCTGTGAAGGGCGGATGCCCTGCTGGACCAACTGCACAATCTGCCGACCCGCCGCCACTGCCAATTGCAGCCGCCGCGAATCGACCGCGGGGATCGCGCCATTGCCCGGCAGCGCCATGCCCAGCGCCTCCATCAGCGAATTCATGGTCGAAGCCGTGCCCATGACCATGCAATGCCCGGCGCTGCGCACGAGATTGGCTTCGACCTCGCGGTAGGTCGCCGCGTCGATTTCGCCGGCCAGGTACTCGGCGGTGTAGCGGCGGCAATCGGTGCATGCGCCCAAGACCTCGCCCTGATAATGCCCGTTGAGCATGGGTCCGCCGCTGAGCATGATGGTCGGCAGGTCGGCGCTGGCCGCCCCCATTAGCGCGGCCGGCGTGGTTTTGTCGCAATTCGTCAACATCACCACGCCATCCAGCGGGTTGCCGCGGATCATCTCTTCGCTGTCCATCGCCGCCAGGTTGCGCCAGAGCATGGACGTCGGGCTGAGGTGAATCTCGCCCAGCGAGATAGTCGGGAATTCCAGCGGCAGCCCGCCGGCTTGCAGCACGCCGCGTTTGACAGCAGCCGCCAGGGCGCGCAGGTGGCTGTTGCAGGGGTTGAGCTCGCTATAGGTGTTGCAGATGCCGATTATGGGGCGCGAGATATCGGCGGAGTCGTAGCCCATGCCGGCGGTGAAGGCGCGGTGCGTCAAGCCAGCCACGCCTGGTTCGCTGAAGAAAGTACGGGAGCGGGATTGAGTCATAGTGATTCACACCACAGAAGCATTTTGACAGAGCAGCCTGGCGCGATTATACTGGACGCAAATACATAGGAGAACAACATGGCCGCGACAGCCGACATCCGATTCAAACGCATGAAAGCGGAATATGAAACAGTGCGAGACGCGCAGGATGGCATCTTAAACCGCGTGGACACTTACGAGGCAGCGCTGCTAGGATTGACAGAGGCAGTAGCAGAGAACACGCGAATGCTGCAAGCCATCATCAAGCACCTGCAAGTGCCGTATGAGAAACCGCCGATGGGCTTCCAGAAGGAGGAGCGCCGACCTCCGCCTGATTTTCCCGCGTAGGCAACCATGCACAACACGCAAGGCGAAACATTGGAAAAGGTCGACAGCCTCGAAGCCGCGATACTGGGTTTGACAGAGGCAAAAATATGTGATAGTCTATGAACAATTGAATTGTCCTTTCATCGGCGGCTTGGGATGTTGCCAAGTACACCCTCGAGTACAGATGAGGTGAAGTTGAGATGAGCAAGCTACAAAAGCCGGGACAGAAAGCTGAACGGAGTGGCGAATACAAAGAGGTCGGGTCTCGCGGCGGCAAGGTCGATAAACCAAAGCAATACACTATGGACAAAGGAGAGACATTACCGCCGGTAAGAAGTGGAAATAAGCTGAAGCGTATCTCTCCGAAGAAAAAGTGAGCGTATCCGCCACTGTCGCTCCTCATCACCCACCCTCCACAATCCCCACCTCATCCTCACCCAGTCCATACAGCGTATACACCAGCGCGTCAATCTCCCGATCAGTCGCTTCTATGCGCAGCTCAACCACGCGCCGCGCTTCACCCGACAGACTCGGCAACTGCTTGTGCAATTCCAGCATCGTCTCCACCAGCGCGACCATCTCATCGTGCAGGGCGGCATCGGCGGAATTGTCAAAGTCGATTGTGCGGATGGGCAGCTTGGCGAGGTATTGATAGATGAAGCGCAGGTAGCCGCCGCGATAAGTCGACGAGATATGGCTGTAAACGAATGTAATCAGCTTTGAATTGAGAATGCCGAGCAAGTATTTGTCGGCGTTACCGATAATGTACGCCGTGTTGACACAATAGTATTCGCCAGATTCATCGAGAATGAAATTTCCTCTGAGCGAAATGTCGGGCAGCATTATTTTCGGTTGTTCAAACTCTTTGTGATATGCAGTTGTTGACTGTAATTCATACCATTGGTAGCCACCAGAAGCGCGCCCAGCCCACCCGCCTTTCCAGCCTTTTGGCTTTGGCTCAAGCATTTGGCGAAATTGCTGTAAATGTGCATTTACCGCGGGATATTTTTCGATATCGATCCCTTGTTGTGAGAAAATTAAGTGTAGCCCAAATTTCGGGGGGGGGTAAAGCGTTTAATGTCTCTGCCGCGCAGCAAAGGCTTAATTATCTCAGCGCTCGACAAATCTTGCGAAATTAGTTTCTCTCTTGTCTTTTCGTCAATAATAAAGGCTTCATTTCTGCCGGTAGTTACGCCCCGATATATTCGCGAGTGTACAACTTCGCTGAGTGGCGTCGTGTTTTTTGATATTTTTCTCAAAATATTCTGTATTTCTCCCTGCGCCAGCGACCAGCCGCCATCGTCCAGCAGCGACCTATCCACCGCATAGCGCCGCGAACTCACATAATCGCGCAGATTGCTAAACTCCAACGTGTCGACCTGCGCCGCGGCAAAGGTGTCGCTGCCTTTCTCCCCTTCCCTAGCTTGCTGGGGCAAGGGGCCGGGGGATGGGGTTAACCTGCCGCGCGGTAAAGCTCGTCCAGCTTGTCCCTGTTTACGACCTTGATCCTGGCTTCGATGTAATCGTCGCG
>VXNO01000044.1 GCA_009840575.1 Chloroflexota bacterium
GCGCGCGCGTAGCCATTGTTGTTGCGCCACTGGATGTAGCCGATCCAGACGACGATGCTGGCGAGGGCATGGGCGATGGGGTTGAGCTCGATGCCGTACATCTGGCGCGGGTGGACTTCTGGCGTCGCCCGCTGGAAGCCCTGCCAGAGCTTGTCGTCGATGACGGCTTTTTCCATATCCATCAGCAGTTGCAGCGCGACATACAGGAAGTTGCCGCTGCCACAGGCGGGGTCAAGCACGGTAATTGTGCGGACGCGCTCCAGCATGTTGGCGCGCAAGTCCAGCAGTTGCTTGCGGGCATTCGCGCGGGCGCGGCCTGTCTTCGCCCGGTCATGCCGCTCGCGGATGGGCTGCGCTTGCAGTTGGATTGTTTCCCAGTGATAGCGCAGCGGCTGCATCAGCACCGGCTCGACGATGAGCAGGATGTCTTCGCGCGAGGTGTAATGCGCGCCCAGCTGCGAGCGCTTGCTGGGGTCGAGGCTGCGTTCAAAGAGCGTGCCAAAGATGGACGGCTCAATATCCGACCAGTCCAGCGCCGCCGCCTGCGCCAGCCCGTCCAAGGCCTCGCTGGACAGGTCTTCGACAGTGACGACATCAAAGAGCGTGCCGTTGAAATAAGGAATATCCCGCATCAGGATTTCGCCGCCGTTGTTCATGGCGATGAAGAGCTTGCGCGCATACTGCTGGAAGACGCTGGGTTTGCGCCGCGATTGCTCGATGATATGGCTGAAGATGCCTTGCGGGCTTTCGCTGCTGGTGCCGGGCAGCAAGCCAATATCTTCGGCGAAGAGGCAGAAGACCAGCTTGGTCAGGAAGAAGGCGATGCGCTGCGGCTCGGCGTCCCAATCGCGCATGTTGTCGGCGATGAGCTGGAAGGCGGCGGCGGCTTCGCGGGTTACTTGTTCGCTATTGCGGCGCGGGTGCAAGCGCTGCGGCGCGTGAAACATATCGCGCAGCCAGCCCATGACGGCGGGGTTGCTGGCGATTTCCGCATGTGTGAAGGGGTATACGCGCTTTTGCGAATTGGGGAAGTTGCTGTGAATTTCCCAATTGTTGATGTCCGTTACCACCAGCAGCGGCGGATTGTTCAGCCCCTCGCGGTAGCCCAGCAACTGATTGTAGGCTTCGCGCAAGTCCCTGTATTTGCCGGGCGCTTTGTATTCGATGGCGAAATGCCCTTCGTAGAAGACATCGGCCGCGCCGGCGCTGCCTTGGGTTTTGGCTGTGGCTTGCTCGAAGGTGAAGATGTCGCCATCCGCCGTCCTACCCGCGCCGGGCATCTCGACGCCGACCAGCTTGCAGACATCCAAAAAATGCGCCTGGGCACTCTGGCTTTCGTTGCGGTCCGTGCCTGCCCATTTGGTGACGAATTCTTGTGGCGTCATGCGCTTCCTTGTGATTTCAGCGCTAAGCCGCTATACTCTTGCTAACATACGCGGGAGCATAACATGGCAGACGAGAATCAGGACAGAGTACAGGAACAGCTCACACGGCACGAGCGCGAAATCGGCGAATTGCGCGGCAAACTTGATTCGCTGGCAACGAAGGAATTCGTGCGCGAAGTCGTGCAAGAGCAGACGCAAGTGCTGAATGCGGAGATGGACCGTCGCTTCACAGAGGTGAACCAGCGCTTCGTAGAAATAAACCAGCGCTTCAGCGAAGTCATGGACACGATAAACGCGCTCAGCGAACAGGTGCGAATCCTCAACGAAAAACAGCAG
Organism: Chloroflexota bacterium; assembly: GCA_009840575.1. Lineage (GTDB taxonomy): Bacteria > Chloroflexota > Anaerolineae > Aggregatilineales > Phototrophicaceae > UBA6055. Next base: position 1,722 of record VXNO01000044.1, read on the forward strand.
CGCATCACCGGCGCGGCGGAATTCATCAAAACTGTTGTGCCTCTGTTGGTGAGCATTGCTACCTTGGTGATATTGATACTTAGCTTGCTCTTGAGCGCCAGCGCATAATGCCAGCGCTTTTGTAGTGAGTTTAGGGCACAGCGCGGTTATTCAGCATCTCGTTGATTAGCAGCACCAGCCGCCGCAGCTCGTCTTCCAGGTCGCGGCTTAGCCCATCCTGTATCAGCGCCTCGCGGAAGATGTCGCGCGCCTCGCGGATGTGCTCCTGCCCTTGCCGCAGTCGCTGCAAGCCGGCTCGCATCTGGGCGCGGGCATCGCGGCTGGCGGTGTTGGTATAATAGTCGGGGAATTGGAAACCGTGCTGGGTGGCCACCCGCTGCAAGCCATTGACGAACTCCTGCAAGGTGTCGATTTCCTGCGCCGCGCCGCGTTGCAGCAGCTCAGCGATGCCCTCGCTCAGTTGTGGCTCCAGGCTGAAGTCCAGTTGGTCAATGCCGGTGTAGCGCGCCTCGACGGCGTCGCGGCTGCTGGGCTGGGGGCGTAGGGCGGTCATCTGCGGCGACATGCCGGTGAAAATCGTATACAGCACGCCCACGCACAAGCTGTGTACATCTTTGGCGTATTGCTGCGCGGCTTGGTGTCGGCCGTCGTCCAGCCGCCGCGAGCTGTTGAAATCAATGACCTTGAGCTGCGCGCCATCCCAATAGACATGCTCCAGCTTGTGATCGAGATAGACGATTTTGTTCTCATGCGCCATCTCCAGCAACGCGCAGAATTGCAAAGCCAGCGACAAGCCTTCTTCGCTGGGCAGCCGCCAACGGCTATTGGGGCGGTTGGGTTTCATCAAATAAAACAGGCTGTTCTGGCGGGGCAATTTTTCCAAAGCCAGGTAGGGGCGCCAGCCAGCCGCCGCGAATTGCGCCATGGCATCGACGAAGGCGCGCACATTGACCTGGAAGCTGGTGATATCGCCGGCGCGGGGGGCTTCTTCACGGTCGGAGACATAGCCGCAATCAATCAATTTGACGACATTCGGGCTGTGCCACAAGCGCGCCAGGATATCGGCTTCGCTGCCAAAAGCGCGGTATTCCCAGTGGATGTCGCCGTCGTCATCGAGATGCTCAGGGCGCATGACCTTGAAGGCGACTAGCTTGCCGCTGCGCTGGTCGATGGCATCCAGCACGCGCGCATAATGCCCCAGCGCAAAGGTGTCGATGTAATTCTTCAGTTGATATAGATCAGACAATCGCGGCATGGGGGCTGCTCGCTGGGCAGGTATTCTTTCTCATTGTAGCATCAATGCAAGCGCGCATACAGGGCTTGGGTATCTTCGGCCAGGGCGGGGATGAGTAGGCGGTATCTACCCGACCAGCCGCGTCGTCAGGCGTGATTCGGGCAGCAGCCCCTGCGGATTACAAAACGATTTTACCATAGAGGCGCGAGAGTTTAGTCCATGTCCAGCAGCCCACGCAAGCAAGCCAGCGCGCCAGGCACATCGAGGTAGTCGCAGGCATAACTTTCGCGCAGCAGCTCCATCAAGGTGACGAATTGCCGTGAGCCGCACCAAGGCAGCAGCAGAAACCGCTCATTCGCTAGCGGCAGTAGCGCATTATCCAACAAGTCCGCTCGTTGGGCGGTAGCGCGTGCCAAACGCAGGCGCGGTTTGGCTCGTTCTTTCAGATAAATTGGCTCGTCGTCGCTTTGCAGCAACTGGCGCATGCGCTGCAGTACGCGGCTGTGGATGTCAGGGCCTTCGCCCTTCCAGAGATTCCCAGCTATACCCTGCGCGAGCTCGACTTCTACGATACCCTGTTCATAATTGATATGCAGCACGCGCCAAACTCTTCCCGCTAGCAAAAAACTATCATCGACCTCCGGCAACATTTGAATCGTACCGATCTCGCGGGTTTTTTCGCGCACGCGATACTCAATCTTGTCCGGGAAAACCGCGAAGAAGCGGTAATTGTTGACGAGCTTCTCGGCGCTATAGCCGATGATTAGCCCGCCGTTTTCCGCCAGCTGCAAATGGTCGATCTCCAGCAGATGCCGCAGCAGCGCGCGAAAATGATCGGGCGAAACCTGCGCGAAGGGCGATAAGCTCAGCACGCGCTGCGCCAATTGTGGCGGCTTCAGCTCCGTATGCGCGTAGACAATGCTCATCGTCTGGTGATAGAGCAGGTTGGTGGGCAAGCGCGGGATTAGCGGCGGCTCGATCCATTTTTCTTCCACATAGAGCTGGATGATGGCGATGGTCTGCAAGAGGTTCCAGGGCATTTCTGCGCCGATGTGGGCGGGGTCGTCGTCTTCTTCGGTGCAATAAAAAAACATCCGCGCCGGCTTGCCGCCCCGCCGCCCCGAACGGCCTAGCCGCTGCACGAAGCTGCTGACCGAGTGGGTGGCGTTGACTTGAATCACCTGGTCGAGCTGCCCGAGGTCGATGCCCAGCTCCAGCGTGACAGTGGCGGCCACGCAAGCCGGCGCATCCGGCTTGCGCATGGCATCTTCGGTGCCCTCTCGTAATGCCGCCGAGATATTGCCGTGGTGCACATGATAGGTATCGGGCAGTTTTTCGCGCTCGGAGATATTGCGCAGCGCCAAGCCGATTGCTTCGACTTCATTGCGGCTATTGGCGAAGATCAAGGTCTTGGCGGCGCTCCGAGTCAATGCGTGCATATGTTCGTAATAGACAGCCGGGTCGGTCGTTAATTGCGAAAGCGCTATATTGCCTCCTTCCTCGTGGTGGGGCAGTGTCAACGCGTCCCCATGAGGAGAGAGGGGCTTTCTGCTTGCAAATTCGCTGAGAGGCCTCCCCACTTCGTCTGGCGGCTGCGACTGGTCGCTTTCTTCTTCCTGCTCGGACTTGGGCAAACGGAAGTATTCCAGCGCCAGCTCAAAGCGCGACCGGCTTGAGGACTCAATGAGGCAAGTCGGCAGCGTCGTATTGCCTTTCAGCCAGCGCATCGCCAGCTCGGGCTCGCCCACGGTGGCCGATAGCCCGATGCGCCGAAATGGCTGTGGATTGAGCCGCGCGAGCCGCTCCAACTGGCAGATGACTTGGCGGCCCCGGTCGGATGCGAGGAGGGCGTGCGCCTCGTCTATGACCACAAAGCGCAGATCGCCGAAGAGCCGCCGCAAATCAATATGGCGGCGCATCAGCATGGCTTCCAGCGATTCGGGTGTTATCTGCAAGATGCCGCGCCCCCGCCGCAAAAAGCGCGTCTTTTGGGATTGCGACACATCGCCATGCCAGCTTTGCACGGGGATGCCGCTGTCTTCCAGCAGATCCTCCAAACGCAGGAATTGGTCGTTGATGAGCGCTTTCAAAGGCCCGATATACAGCGCGCCGACGGACTGGGGCGGGTCTTCATGCAGCTTTGTGATGATGGGCAGCAGGGCGGCTTCGGTCTTGCCGCTGGCGGTGGCGCTGCAGATTAACACATGCTGGGGCGCGCCCAGGATGACGGTGATGGCTTCGCTCTGGAAGGGGCGCAGCGTCTCCCAGCGCTGACGATAGATGAACTCCTGAACGAAAGGCGCAAGCTGATGAAAGGCTTTGCTGCTCATCAGATTGAGAAATCAGCATAAAGCGAGTCGACCGCCTCGGCTTTGGGTGGCTCGCTAGGTGTAGATGCCACTTTGCCCAGCAGGTCATCGAAGCTCTGTTGGGGGTTTTGACGCAGCAGATTGAGCAAAGTAACAAAGTCGCGCAGGACTTCGCGCGGGGTCAACAGGCTGTCCGCGCCAATGCGCCCTTGCATTGCCGCCAGGAATTGCTGGATAGCGCCGTCGTCGACGCGGCTTTCGTGGCGGTGATGCCAGACGTGAATATCGCGCACGGTCTGCAGCAACTGGCGCAGTTCAACTTCACTCAGCATCTCCAGGCGCAGCACCGGTCCCATTAGATCGCGTAGTCCCGGCGCGCTGAAGCGGCTTTCCCGCAGGCGCGTTTCCAGCGCTTCGTTGCTGTAGAAGCCACGCCGCCGGTCGTCCATGGCTTCCGGCGTCGCGCCGATGTAGATGCCCAGGTATTCGGCATTGCCTTGCAGTGTGTCGTTCATCATAGCCAGCAGGCGCAGGTAGTTATTCTCGCGTGCCTGGCGGTTGCTAATCTTGGACAAATTGACGGCTTCATCAAGGAAGATGAGCAAGCCGCGGTAGCCGGCCTGCCGCGCGAAATAAGCGATCAGCTTGAGGTTGTCGTACCAGGTGGCATCGTCAATCATCACGCGCACAGTGCCACGCAGCCCGAGCCGCGCTTCGGTTTTGCTGTGGTATTCGCCGCGCAGCCAGCGCAGCGCCGCCGCTTTGAGCTCGTCATCGCCCTGCCGATGCCCGCGCGTATAGGCATTCAGCACATCAGCGAAGTCATAGCCATGCGTCATCGCTTCGACTTCGCCCAGCACCTGATGCACCAGCCCGTTGGGCTTGCGGTCAAATTCGTCCGAGTCCGGGGCGATGCCCTCCCGCGCCAGCCGCGATTGTAAGTTGCTGAGCCACTTTTCGATCAGCGCGCCAAAGGCATTGCCATCGGGTCGCGTCTTTGTGGATAGATTGCCCAGTAGCTCGCGGTAGAGCGCCAAGCCCTCGCCTTTGGAACCAGTCAAACGATGCTGTGGGCTGAAGTCGGCATCAGCCACCACGAACCGCTGGTTGAGCGCCTGCGTGCGCAGCAACTGCAGCATAAAACTTTTGCCAGCGCCATAGCGGCCGACAATCAGGCGGAAAGTCGCGCCACCGTCGGCAATGACACCCAGGTCGTTTTGCAATTCCGTCATTTCCGCTTGGCGGCCGATAGCGATATGCTCGACCCCCTTACGGGGCACGAGGCCAGTGCCGAGCGACTGCAAGATGGCTTGCGAGACTTTGCGGCGCTTGGGGATGCTGCTCATCACATTGCCTCTTCCGCTGCCGCGCCGTCTGCTTCATGGGCTGGCTCTGGTGTTTCTTCATTACCCTCAGCCTGCAGGAGTATAAACAGCTTCTGGCGATATTCGGCGTCAATCGTCCAGTTGCCGCCTTCTTCGGTGATGAGGTTGTCGCCGATTTCGTCCTGCGCTCGCTCGTTTATTTCGTCGATGATGACATTGACGAACTGGCTGCGTGGGAAGGCGGCTTGCAATTCGGATTCCGTGGCTGCCCTGCCACGTCTCATCAGCGCGGCGAGTAACTTGGCTGAGTCGCTGTCTAGCGCTCCGATCAGTGCCTCCAGCGGCGGGAACTCGTCTTCGTCCATCAGGGGATCAATGTCGACCTGCCCGCTTGGCGTATCGTATAATGTTGCCTTCTCTTCGTCTGCAAGGGCCGCCAGGGGCTGGGTGTCGGCATCGTCGGGTGGCGGCAGGTCATCGGGCGGTGGCAGTGCGCCGGGCTTGATGGCATCTTCAAACCACCTGCGTCCGCTCGGCGTCGGTCGCAGCTTGTAGGGGTGGAACTTGTGCCGTTCGAGTTTGTTTTGCTCTTCCAGGCGGTTCACATCCGCTTTTTCAAGGTCTTCGCCAATGTAATCGACGAAGCGGTCGCCAGCCTTAATGAAAGCGCGCATGACCTTGAGCTGTCGGTTAAGTGGCTCGCGCGGCGGGATGGGCGTTCCTGGCTGTGGCTCGTCATCGGCTTCTACCACGACCGGCGCATACACCACATCCAACTCTGTCGCGGGGGCGGGCGGCGGCTTGAACGCTTCCTCTATCTCTTCATTGAATTCTTCGTGAACAATCTGAATCGGCTCGGTATCGGCTTGCTGCTCGGACAAATCCGGCAGCGACTCGCTCAATTGCGCCAGCAAATCACTCTGTTGCTGGACGACTGTGTCGACTAGCCCTTGGATGTAGCCATAGAGTTGCTGCTGTGTATCGGCGGCGTGATTCAATTGCGCCTGGAGCTGCGCGTCCTGGCGCTGCAATTGCTCAGTGAGCGCGCGGATATGCGTCTGCTGCGCCTCGCTGGTGGCGCGCAAGGCGGCGATCTCTTCACCCTGTGTCTGAAGCTGTGCCTGCTGTGTGGAGACGGTTTCTTGCAGCTGCTCCAGAGCCAAATTGCTTGCCTCATTACGAAATAGAATCCCCACGCCGCGCCACCTGCAATAAAACCGAATCCGTACTGACTATAACGCAGGAATCACACCGTGCCAGCCTGCAATATGAGCATAGCCCTGCCACAGAGGCACCGGAACTTTGCGCCCTTTTTATCTTTGCGCTTGACTTTGTTGCACGACCACCTTGGTTATACTTCGTTGAACAAATCGCGGAGGGCTCATGCCAGCGGACATCGTAGTCGCCGGGCACATCGCCTTGGATATCTTGCCGGATATGTCGACGCTGACGCCAGAACAGATCATCGGCGCGGGCAAGGTCTACGAGATCGGCCGCATCGCCTATTCGACAGGCGGCGCTGTATCCAATACCGGTTTGGCGCTGCATCGGCTGGGGCTGGGTGTCGCGCTGCAAGCGGTGGTCGGTGATGACTGGATCGGGCGCGCCATTATTGACTATGTGCGCGGCTTTGACGAGCGGCTGGGCGAACACATCCGCATCCTGCCCGATTCTGCTAGCCCCTACACGGTCGTCATCGAGCCGCAAAATCATGACCGTACCCTGCTGACGCACACTGGCGTCTACAAGGACTATGGCGCGCACAGCATCAATTACGACTTGCTGGCGGGCTGCAAGCTCTTTCATCTGGGCTACCCGACCCTGCTGCCGCGTTTGTACGCCGTGGATGGCGCGGAGTTCTTGCGGCTGCTTAGCGAGGTGAAAGCGCGCGGAACGGCGATTTCCATCGATATGTCGCTGCCGCCGCCCGATTCCCCCAGTGGACGCGTTGACTGGCGGGCTTTGCTGCGCCGCTGCCTGCCGCTCATCGATATCTTTGTGCCCAGTATCGAAGAGATCGTGTATATGCTGCGTCGCGATGACTGGCACGGCTGGCGAGAGCGCCTGCTGGATGAGTTGACGGGCGATTACCTGGCGGCGCTGGCAGATGAGCTGCTGGCGATGGGCGCGGGCATCGCTGGCTTCAAACTGGGCGAGCGCGGTTTGTATTTACGGGCTGCGGCGGATACACAGCGGCTGGCATTTTTGTCAGACTTGGGTGGCTCGGCGCAAGACTGGGCTGGCGCGCAAAGCTGGCAGCCGGCATTTGCGGTACAGGTAGCGGGCACGACTGGCGCGGGCGATGCGGCTTATGCCGGCTTGTTGGCGGCGCTGCTGCGTGGGATGAATGCGGCGGATTGCGCGCGTTGGGCATGCGCGGTGGCGGCTTGTAATATCGAAGCGGCTGACGCGACAACCGGCGTCCGCAGTTGGGGCGAAACAGCGGCGCGCTTGCAGGCTGGCTGGGCGACGCGCGCTTAGCCCGCCGACCGCTTGGGCAAGAGCCAGATCATAATCAACGACGCCAGGCTGAAACCCACCGCCAGCAGCAGCATCACATCATAATTGCCGAAGACATCGAAGATCACCCCAGCCGCGAAGGGCGCGCTGGTGCCCATGAGTGTCAAGACAATCACAATTGCGCTGCTGATACGCCCGTAATAGGCCGCGCCATAGCTATCCGCCACAATCAAGGGCCGCGCCAGGGTGTGCGTGCCGATCGCCATGCCAAATAACGCCACAAACAGCGCGATTATCCAGCCAGCATTGCCCAGCAGCAGCACCGCCAGCGACAGTGCCAGCAAGGCGAATACGCCCGCCACCATGGTCTTGCTGCTGAAGTGACGCTCGACCGGCGCGAAGATCATCCTGCCCACCACCTGCATGACGCCGATGCTGCCGCTCGCCCAAGCTGCGCTGGTCGGGTGAATGCCGACGCTGATTAGCAGCGGGATGAAGTGGATGCGCACCGCCGAGATGCTCAAGGTGGAAAGCGCGAAAGCCAGTGTCAATACCCAGAAGTAGCGCGAACGCAAGACCGCGCGCAGGTTGATTTCCGAGCGCTGAGCGGGCGGGGCGGTTTCCAGCGCGCCATCCGGCTGCAAGCCCAGGTCTTGTGGTTTGCCGCGCATCAGCAAGCCATGCAGCGGTATGGTGATTGCGCCCAGCAGGACCGCCAGGCTCAGCACAGCGCCGCGCCAGCCCTGCGCCACCAGCAGCGCATCGCTGAGCGGGATAAATAAGGTGCTGCTGAAGCCGGCGACGAAGGTCAGGACAGCCATGGCGGTGCCGCGCCGGCGGCTGAACCAGGTGGCGATGACCGCAAATGCCGGCTCATAGAGGACAGCCGCGCCGCAAAAGCCCAGCAAGATCATAATCAGCGTGAATTCGGGCAGGGTCTGCACCTGCGACCACAGCGCCACCAGGATGGTCGCGCCGATCGAACCAGCCGTCATCAACAGGCGGCCGCCGCGTTTGTCCAGCCAGTAGCCGACCGGCACGCCAACCAGCCCGGTAATCAGCAGCGACAAAGAGAATGCGCCGGTCAGCTGCGCCCGCGACCAGCCCAGCTCGGCTTCCATAGGCGCGATGAAAACCGAAAAGGCGTAAAACATCACGCCGTAGGAAACAGTCTCGGTGATAGCCAGCGCCAGCGCGATGACCCAGCCATAGTAGATAGGCTCGCGTTTGACTATCCGTCTATATGCCTTGTGAATCATGGGCGGGGAGGGTACTCATGCTTTGCCCCCAGAGCGAGGGAAGGGGAGTTTATCCAGCGATTGTGCAGCCTTAAAGCCCCTCCCTCATCGTTGAGGGGGAGGGGTTGCATTCAGCATTTACAGCGCATGCGTCAGCACCAGCACGCGCGTCGGCTCGGGCAGGTCGGCGCGGGTTAAAGACACTTCCCAGTCGGACTGAAAGTCGATATCGGTTTCGTCGAAGTGGTTGAGGAAGGCGCTGATCCACTGCATATTGCGCGGTTTGTAGCGCAAGGTGCGGAAGTGCATGGGGATGACCAGCCGCGGTCGCAGTTTGTCGATCACCTGTTTCAGGTCATGCAGGCGAATGGTCGGCACATCGCCAGCCAGCGCCAGGAAGACATCCAGGTCGCGGAAGAACTCGTATTCCGCCGGCGTGAAGGGGTTGCCGACATCGCCCATGTGCCCGATGCTGATGCCGTCCATCTCCCAGCGGTACATGGCGCATTTGTCTGGCTCGTGCTCCGGGTGGTCGTACATTTCCGATGATTCGATGGCTTGGAAAGCCAGCCCCTTGCAATCGACGCTGCCGCCCGCGCGCGCCACCTCCAACATATTGATGCGCGCCGGGTCGCCGCCGATCAGGTCGCTGCGGTCATGGAAGCTGTCGTTGAGCGACGAGGTCACCACGATATCGGGGTGGTCGGGGATTGGCTGGTAGCCCGATGTCTCGGGGGTATAGGGGTCGGTGATGACACTGGTGCCATCGCTGGCGGTTACGATAAAGGCGGCATGCCCATACCATTTGATATTCATCGTTCAGCCCTCTTTCAGCGCGGGTATCAATTCTTCGGTGAATAAGCCACAGACGTCTTCGTCGGGCGCGCCGATGATATCGACCAGGAAATAATCGCAGCCCTGCTCGATGAAAGCCTGAATTTGCTCGGCGACCTGCGCGGGCGTGCCGACAAAAGCATTTTCGCGTGTCCATTTGTCGGCGCGGCTCAAGCCTCTCGCTTCGGCTTCGGCTTCGCTTTTGCCCAGCGCCAGCCGCCCGAACCAACTGCAGCGCATCGTGGCTGGGTCGCGGCCAATAGCTTCCATGTGGCGGCGCAGGATAGCCAGCCGCTCCAGATAGGGTCCCAGCGGCTTGTCGGGTAGATTCCAGATATCGGCGTATTTGGCGGCGTGTTTCATGGTGGTGTAGCCGCCACCACCGACCAGGATGGGGATAGGTTTTTGCGGCTTGGGCTCGCACCAGGCATCGGCGAGGCGATAATGCGCGCCGTCAAAGGATATTTTGCCAGGCTCTTCCCACAGGCGCTTGAGGATGATTAGTTGTTCTTCCAATTGCTGGACGCGGATGCGCGGCTCAGGGTAGGGGTAGTTGTAGGCGCGGTATTCGTCTTCTTTCCAGCCAGCGCCGATGCCCATGATGAAGCGCCCGCCGGACAGATTTTGCAGGGTCGCGCCCATCAGCGCCAGGAGGGCGGGGTTGCGGTAGCTCTGCCCCAGCACGATGGGCCCCACTTCATAATCGGGGAAGCGCGCCGCCAGGTAGCTGAGCACAGTCCAGGCTTCATAAGTGGGCGCTCCATCCCAGAAGAAGTGGTCGGTCATCCAGATGCTGCGCACTGTGTCGCCCAGCTTGCCCAGCGTGGCCGCCAGGTCATCAGTGAAGCGCGCATTGTCGCCGGGCGGGGGACCTGCTGGCAAACCCAATCCAAAGTCCACCATGTGCCGCTCCTCGCTGTCCTTGCCGTTGCCACGCCTATTTGACCACATCTAAACGAAGGATACAAAGGTTCTTTGCCAGCGAGGCATAGAAGTAAGCCCAAGCAAGTCCTAAAACAACCACAGAAGCAGGACCAAGAAAATAATGCGAAAATCTAGGAATGAATGTAGGCGCGACCCTTGGGTCGCCCGCCATTTTCTGTGATAATTCTGAGCGAGTCACCGCCTCGCCCCTACAGTTTCCATTCTCACGACTTACTTGGTCTTACTTCTGTGGTGAATCTATGGTTTGCCTATGCGAGATTGCGCTACACTTCTTGAACACTGTCAGTATGTTACGAGGATTGCTTCATGAGCACGCCCTACGCTTTTGCCCGCGCCAACCGCGCCCGTTTTTTGCAAGAATACCAGCAGTTGCTGCGCATACGCACCATCAGCACCCAGCCGCAGCACGCCCAGGATGTGGCGGACGCTGCCGAGTGGCTGCGCGACATGATGCTGCGAATCGGCATGACCAGCGCCGAAGTCATCCTCATGCCACAGGGACGCTGCCCGCTGGTGCTGGGCGAATGGCATGGCGCTGGCGCGGACGCCCCAACGGTGCTGATTTACAGCCACTATGATGTGCAGCCGGCGGAAGTCGCCGATGGCTGGCGCACCGAGCCTTTCGAGCCGACCATCATCGGCGAGCGCCTCTATTGCCGCGGCGCAGTCGATAGCAAGCTGCATGTCATGGCGAATATGAAAGCGGTCGAATCCTGGCTCGCAGCGGAGGACAAGCCAGCCGTCAATATCAAGGTCGTGCTGGAAGGCGAAGAGGAATCGGGCTCGGAGAATATCAACGCCTTCATCGCGGCGCATCCGGAGCGGCTGGCGGCTGATATCGCCGTCGTCTCGGATGGCGCGATCCTGGCACCCGAGCAGCCCAGCTTGACCTATGGCTTGCGTGGCGCTATGGCGCTGGAGCTTGAGGTGCAGGCGCCGGTCAGCGACCTGCACAGCGGGCATTGGGGCGGCAGCGCGCACAACCCGCTACAGGCGCTTTGCGAGATTCTGGCGCAACTGCACGATGAAACCGGCGCGGTCAGTGTGCCTGGATTTTATGACGATGTCGCGCCGCTCAGCCCGCAGGACCGGCAATTGCTAAAGCAAGTCGAGCCTTTTTTGCAAGCCGAATGGGCTGATGTGGTGGCAGCGCCGGCGCAATGGGGCGAGCCAGCGTACAACTTGCCCGAGCGGCTGGGCGCACGCCCGACTCTGGAGATCAACGGCATGATCGGCGGCTACACAGGACCGGGCATGAAGACAGTTCTGCCAGCCAAAGCCTCGGCGAAGATCACCTGTCGGCTGGTGCCGCATCAAGACCCGCAGCGGGTTACGCGCTGTCTGGTTGAGCATATCGAGAAGATCGCTCCGCCGACGGTGCGCGTGACAATCACGGCGGGCGATTTTGGCGCGCGCGCTGTGCTGCTGGATGTCGATGGCGCTGCCATGCGCGCCGCTGCGCAAGCCTACCACCATGCCTGGGACGTGCAGCCAGTCTACGAACGGTCGGGCGGCAGCGTGCCCATCTGCTTCGGCTGCATGGAAGTCGCCGACGAAGTCGTCATCATGAGTTATGGGCTAAAGAGCGGCCGCGCGCATGGACCCAACGAGAATATCTACCTACAGAACTTCTACAACGGCATCGAGGCGATGATCAAGTTCATCGAAGTGGCAGGCGCGGGCAAATAGGCAGCCGAGCGCAATTTACGAAGCTTTTGCACCTCGTTCAAACTTTGCTGACAACTCTCCTTTAGATTTGATGTCAGTTGAGGGCGGAATAAGCTGCCCTGTTGACCAATGCAGAAGGAGAGACTGCACATGAACCGCAAAAGCATCATCATCGTACTTGCCCTGGTTTCGCTGCTGGCTGGCGGCGTCTTCGCCCACGACAGCGAGTCGTCCAAGCATCATATGGCGATCCGCTGGGGGCAGAATGGCGTCATGTTCGACCTGACCAGCGCCATCGTCTTGGAAGCCACCGGGCTCGATGCGCCGCAACTGCGCGAATCCCTGCTGGATGGCGCGACGCTCGCCGAGCTAATCACCGCCAATGACGGCGACCCCGCAGAAACCAGCGCCGCGCTGGGGACGCAGATCAGCCAGCATATCCAGTCTGCGGCTGACAGGCGAATCGCCGGCTTGGAAGACGGCATCAGCGAAATCTTGCAGCACAGCCATGTAAACAAGGGGCCTTGGCGCTGGTTCCGACCCATCCCGCGCTTGCCCTTTGGCGGAGCGATGAACGACATCATCCTGGAAGCGGCGGGCATGGATGCGGGCGAACTGCGCAGCGCATGGATGACTGGCGCTAGCATCGCCCAGTTGATCGAAGCCAATGACGGCGATGTCGCGCAGGTTGTCGATGCGCTGGTGTTAAAAGCTACGGACGAAATCAACGCAGCGGCCGCAGCGCGCCTTGAGATGGTAGATAGCGTCGCCAGCGAAGCGATGGGGCGCGACTTCTCCGCCATGTTCGAGAGGATGAGCAAGTTCCGCCGGCGCGGGCGTCGCGGCTTCTTTGGCGCATGGGACGGCTTCGGTATGCACAGCCACACAAGTGAAGCGGCTGAGGTCGCAGAAGCCGCCGAAGCCTAGGCGCGCAGACAACTCCCCCAAACCGTCTGTGAGCCATTGAGAAGCGCAGGGAAATCTCCTTGCGCTTCTTTTTTTTGCGCCTCAGGTTTTCCAGTGACCTGCATCCAACAGCACTGCTTCATCTGCGCCGGGCCAGGGCGGGCTGGTCGTTATCAAGAACTCCAGCGGCGCATCGCCCAGCGCGCGGAACTGGAATTGTGTACCCAGCGGGATGGTCAGGCTCATACCCGGCGCAACCGCGACTGTTTCTTCGCGTTGCCCCTGCCGACGCCAGACTTCGCCCGCGCCCGCCAAGATCACCCAGACTTCTTCGACTGTGCGATGCTGCACGGGGCTGGATACCGTGCCCACCGGCAGCCGGCAGTGCACGACGCTGGCTCCGTCCAAGCCGTGCAGCAGACGTATTTCGGACCCGTCCGGCGCAAGCGCATCATAGCTTGACGGCAATTGCCTGGTTTCAAATGGTCTCATGGGCGCGCTCCTTTCGCGTTGGCTGTATCTTTGCGTACTACCCCGCTTTGTGCTTGAATCTACCCAGGTTTGTATAGCAAAGGCGAATCGCTTGGCAGCGCCACAATTCTTCCAGGTTATGCCTATGGGTGCGGCTCGGCAGTTGCTTGCGGCGCGCTGGCAGCCCCAGCCCAAGAGCGAAATCGTCGCCACCGCCGATTGTCTGGGGCGCATCCTGGCGGCGGATACGCATTCGCCCGAGCCAGTGCCGGCTTTCCGCAAGAGCACAGTCGATGGCTATGCCCTGCGCGCGCGCGATACCTTCGGCGCAAGCCAAAGCCTGCCGGCTTTCCTGCAAGTGCGTGGCGAGCTGCAAATGGGCGCGGCGGCTGAAGAAGCGCTGACGGTGGGCGAGGCTTGGCTGATTCACACCGGGGGCATGTTGCCGGACGATGCGGACGCGGTCGTCATGCTGGAGTATACGCAGCGGAGCCTCGGAGATGAGATTGAAGTGCTGCGGGCGGTCGCTCCAGGTGAAAATGTCATCCAGGCGGGCGAAGATGTGGCGGCGGCGGCGCTGGTGCTGCGGCGGTTTCAACGGCTGCGTCCGGCTGATATAGGCGGCTTGCTGGCGGTGGGCATCAGCCAGATAGAGGTATTGCGCCAGCCTCGTGTGGGTATCCTTAGCTGTGGCGATGAATTGGTCGCGCCTGATACCCCGCTCGAGCTCGGGCAGGTGCGAGATATCAACGCCTGGATGCTAGGCGCGCTGGCAGCTGAGCACGGCGCGCTGCCTATCCAGCTAGGCATCGTGCCCGACCAACGCCAAGCCTACCAGCGTATGGCGCGAAAGGGGCATGCCCGCAGCGACATTTTGCTATTGAGCGCGGGCAGCTCGGTTTCGGCGCGAGATTATACGCGGACAGTGATCGATAGCCTAGGCGCGCCGGGCTTGCTGCAGCATGGCTTGGCGACCAAGCCGGGCAAACCGACCATCATCGCGGTCTGCGCGGGCGTGCCGGTGCTGGGCTTGCCGGGCAATCCGGTCTCGGCGCTGCTGGTGGCGCGGCAATTGCTGCCGCATCTGATCGCTGCCTGGCAGGGGCAAGAGCCGCCAGAGCCACGGCGCTTGCGGGCAAAACTGACGCGGCGCGTGGCTTCCGTCAGCGGGCGCGAAGACTGGTTGCCGGTGCGCTTGCATGTGGATGGCGATCCCCCACTGGCTGAGCCGATATTTGGCAAGTCCAACCTGATTTTCACGCTGGTGCAAGCCGATGCGCTGCTGCGCGTGCCGCTGAACACCGGGGGATTCGACGCTGGCAGCGCAGTCGACGTGGAGATTCTGTAGTTCCTGGTAGAAGCAAATAAGTTTCTAGGGGCTTGCTCTCTTTGCCTCGCTCTCAATGAACTCGACCAGCCCGGCGATGCCGGGGTTGGGCGGCGCGCGGCGCGGCATGTCATGCACTTGTGTTCGCAGGATTCGTGGCGACTCGCCCAGATCCAGCCGCAGCTCGCCCACCTGCCCGGCGCGGACTTTGCCCAGCCGCAGCGTATTGCCCGCGATATGCGCGCGCGCGGCGGGTTGCAGGCAGATTTGCAGACGCCGCGTCACTGGCTTTGGCGTGAGCGCAACCAGAATCCCGCTGCCCGGCGCTACCCAGTCATGCGTGGCATCAACCAAGCCTACAGTAACCTGCTGCGCCAGCTTCTCGCGTTGGATCGCGTCCAGCCCATTTGCGACATTGGCGGCGTGATAGCCCATGCCGTCCAGCGCCACCAGGCAGGAACGTCCGCCGGTCGCGCGGCAATGCCAGACCTGCTCGCTGCACGATGCGCCCGTATCCAACAGCAGGGTATCCGCGCCTGGCATCAGACGCCGCAGGAAGGTGTACAAGCGCGGCAGCAGCCACAAGTCGCCAAGGATCTCCCCCGTGTAGAGCAGGCTCAGCGATTGCGCCACACCGCCCGCCGCTTTTCGATGAAGGCGCGCATGCCTTCGACTTTATCTTCGCTGCCAAAGGCGATGAGGAAGTTGCGCCGCTCGAATGCCAAGCCCTCGGATAGTGGGCTTTCTTGAGCCTTGTTGATGGCTTCTTTGGTGAGGCGCACTGCCACCTGGGAACGTCGCGCGACTTTTTGGGCGATTTCCACCGCCAGCGCCATGAAGTCAGCTTGCGGCGCGACGCGATTGACCAAACCCGCTCTTAGCGCCTCGTCCGCGCTGAGCCGCCGGTCGGTGAGCATGATTTCCATCGCCAGCGCCTTGCCGACCGCGCGCGTCAGCCGTTGCGTGCCGCCAGCGCCCGGCAAGATGCCCAGGTTGATCTCCGGCTGCCCAAAGACGGCGCTATCAGCCGCCACAATCATGTCGCAGGCCATCGCCAGCTCGCAGCCGCCGCCCAGGGCATACCCCGCCACCGCCGCGATGATGGGCTTGCGCACGCGGCTGAAGTCAAAGCGGTCGACCAGCGAGTCGCCCATCAGCATGTCGATCTGCGTCTTGCCGTCCATCTCCTTGATGTCCGCGCCCGCCGCGAAGACTTTGTCGCCGCCGGTCAGGATGATCGCGCCGATAGTCGGGTCGGTATCAAAGTCGTATAAGGCGCGTTTGACCTCGTCCAGCAGCGGACTGTTCAGGGCGTTGAGCGCCTGGGGGCGGTTCAAGGCGATGCAGCCCACGCCATCAGCGGGGCGATCGACCAGGATGTGTTCATAGCTCATAGACGCTGTCCCTTCGTGGCTGGTGATACGGCGATTGTAGCACGAGACGCGCCCTCAGGATGCCAGCCAAGCCAGGATTTCCTGCGCCGCGCTGGCTGGCGAATCGGGCTTATGCAGCGCCAGGCTATCGGGTGACCAAGGGGCATAGCGCCGCGGGTCGGTAACCAGCATCAGCATGACGGTTTTTGCGCCGCTGGCTGCCGCCAGGTGGGTCAAGCCGCTGTCATTGCCGATGTAAAGCCGCGCCCCTGCCGCCAGCGCGCCGATTTCCGCGAAGCTGAGCGCGCCCGCCCATTGCTGCGCCGACGCCTGCAAATGCCCGGCGACTGCCGCGACCAGCTCGCTATCGTCGGGACCGCCCAGCAGGATTAGCTCGCTATCGGTCGCCTGAACGAGCGTATCCAGCAGCGCCGCCAACTGCGCCGGCGGGTATTGCTTGGCTGTCCGCTGCGCGCCGGGATTGCTGCCGCCGCCAGGGTGGGCGACGATATAGGCTTTGTCGATTCCCGCTGCCCGCAGACGCTCCCACACGGAGGCCCCCGCCGATTCGGCGACTGGCAAGTTGGCGTAGGTATGCGCTTTGCGCCCGCCCACCGCCCCGACCACGCGCAGATAGATTTCGGCTTCGTGCTCGAGCGCGGCTGGGTCAACCGCCACGCGCAGGTTATAGCCGAAGCCACGTCCGCCGCTATCCAGCCCCGCCCGCAGGGAGATGCGCGCCAGCCAAAGCGCCAGACTCATTACAGGCGAGCGCACCAGCGACACTGCCAGGTCGTAGCGCCCCATCCGCAGCCGCCGCACTAGACGCCAGAAGCCGCCAAGACTGCGCGTGGGCATGTCCGTGCCGGTATCAAGGATGTCATCCAGGGCGGGGTGCCCGGCGATGGCGCGCGCCGACCAGTCGCCAGCCGCAAAGCTTATATGCGCGGACGGGAAGCTCGCGCGCAAAGCCGACAGCGCGGCGGTAGCCATCACCACATCGCCGATGCAGCAGGGACGCAAGATAACGATCCGCTGCGCTTGTGCAGGCGCTGCGCCAGCCGGGAAGATGCGCCGCAGGATTGGATACATCATGTTTGTGAGCGGCTGTGCCTGTGTCTGCCGCGATTGTACCCCAGCGCTGCGACCTGTATAGCCAGCGCGCATCCGACCATCTTGCCCATTCCTTGAAGAAAATGTTGCATCAAGATTAAATCCTGTTAAGATAACTTTAAGGGATATTGAAAAGCCATAACAAAACACAGGGATACAGCCATGACCGTTGTACGCGCCTTCACAACTATATTCAGCGACCGTAATTGGCTGCGCAAATTGACCGAAATGGCTGTTTTTGTGCTGCTGCTGCCTTTCCCCGTCATTGGGTTGGTCAGCCTCTGCGCCTTGCTGGGCTACCTGGCAAAAATTATCCACAACATCAGCGCCGACTACGAAAGTCCGCTGCCAGACTGGGAGCATATTGGCGAAGACATCAGCAAAGGCATTCCCGTTTTCCTGGCTTTGCTTGTCTATCACTTGCCGCTGCTGCTGACGGTCGCGCTGCTGGCTGTGTTGCGTGGTTCGCTGGCGCTGGGTTTGAGCGCCGGCATCGACTCGATCGCCCCGTTCGCGCTGGCGTTGTACAGCCTGCTCGCCTGGATGTTGTGGGCTTTGGGGCTGGTTCGCTATGCCGAAACCTGGGAATCCGCTAGCTTCTACCAATTCGATCAAAACTTGCGCGCCTTGCAAAGCAATTTTTCCTTGGCGCTGACATGGCTGGGTTCGGCGCTGATCGCCAATCTGCTGCTGCTGGCGCTGCTGCCGGTCTTCCTGCTGGGCGCGCTATTGTTCGTACCTGTGCAGGGCTATGTGGCTGGCGTGTATGCGCGGCGGTTGCGGGTTGCGCGGCTGGCTGAGCGCCGAGAGCAAGCTCACGCTGCCGCCAACTTTGTGCCCAGTCGCAGCGCCGAGGGAGTCGTATAGCGCGCAGGGCAATCGCATCAAAATTAATTCACCACAGAGGGCATAGAGGGTTGGTGTAAGGGCGAGGAGGTGACTCGCCCGAAATGCCTCCTTTATTTCTCGGTGTAAGTAGAACCAAGAAAGTAATGCGATTTTGATGCGATTGCCCTGACAGAGGGCTGAGGGAGGTTGAAACAAGGATAGCCTTCACCCTGCCGATTCGCGCGCGAGCCTGCTAGCATAGCCGCCGCCAAGAACCTGCGAGCGAAAGAGATTGCCATGTCCGCTGCCCCGCAAGAGCGCCCCACCGGCGCTGAAGATGTGATCTGGGATCTGTCCGTCTTCTACACCGATTTTGATGACCCGCGTCTGGAAGCGGATATCGAGCGGCTGGATGAGCTGGCTGCCGCATTCCAAGCCAACTGGCGCGGCAAAGTAGCGCGGATGACCGCCTCTGACTTCGTACAAGCCTACCAGCAGATGGAAATCATCTACGACCTGCGCGGGCGGTTGGGCGCTTTCGCCTTCCTCAATTTTTCTACCGATACCGCGCAAGCCGAATACCAGGCGGCGGTGGCGCGCGTCGAAGAGTTGGAATCTCAGCTCAGCCAGCGGATGGTTTTCTTCGCGCTGGAGTGGAATGCGCTGGACGACGAGCGAGCCAATACCATCCTGGATGACCCCGCCCTTGCCGAACATCGCTATACCCTGGAAGCCGAGCGCCGCTACCGCCCTCACAACCTCACCGAAGCCGAAGAGCAGATCAGCATCGAAAAGAGCGTCACAGGCAGCAGCGCCTGGACGCGTTTCTTCACGCAGTTGACCAGCGCCTTTCGCTTTGACTGGCTGGGCGAGCAGGTCAATATGACCTTCGTGCTCAACAAACTGCGCGATGCCGACCGCGACACCCGCGAAATGGCTTGGCGCAAGCTCAGCGACAAGCTGCAAGAAAAACAGATGGAGCTCACTTTCATATTCAATACGCTCGCGCTGGACAAAGCCAACAGCGACCGCCGCCGCGGCTATGCCAGTTGGGTCTCATCGCGCAACCTGAGCAACAAAGCCAGCGACGAAGTGGTCGAGGCGCTGGTGCAGACGGTCACCAGCAACTATGACCTGGTCGCCCGCCACTATCACCTCAAACGC
The DNA here is from genome assembly GCA_009840575.1 of Chloroflexota bacterium. GTDB lineage: Bacteria > Chloroflexota > Anaerolineae > Aggregatilineales > Phototrophicaceae > UBA6055. Next base: position 20,917 of record VXNO01000044.1, read on the forward strand.
GCCCTGCTGGGGTATGAAGAGCTATATGACTACGACCGCTATGCGCCCTTGAATCTGAAAGAGAGCGAAGCCTTCTACAACTGGGAAACAGCGCGCGCTATTGTGCTGGCGGCTTTTGACAATTTCAGCCCAGACATGCAGGCGGTGGCGAAGCGCTTCTTTGATTGCGGCTGGATACACGCGCCGGTCCTGCCCAACAAACGCGGTGGCGCATTCGCCGCGCCGACTGTCGCTTCCGCCAATCCCTTCGTATTTCTCAATTATCTGGGCGATGCCCGCGATGTTACGACCCTGGCGCATGAGCTGGGGCATGGCATCCATATGTACCTCTCGGGGCAAGAGAAAGGGCTCTTCGCCTTGTATACGCCGCTGACAACCGCCGAAATGGCGTCGACATTCGCCGAGATGCTGGTCTTCCAAGACCTCATGGCGGCGGAAAGCGACCCCGAAATCAAGCTGTCGATGCTGCTGGAGAAGATCGAAGATACTTTCGCCACGGTCTTCCGCCAGATATCCATGAACCGCTTTGAAGACAAGATGCACAATGCCCGCCGCGAGGAAGGCGAGCTGACTGCGGAGCGCTTCAATACCATGTGGCTGGAAACGCAGCGCGATATGTTCGGCGACAGCCTGACCATCACCGACGAATACGGCAGTTGGTGGAGTTATGTGCCGCACTTTTTGCATACGCCCGGCTATGTCTACGCCTATTCTTTTGGCGAGCTGCTGGTGCTGGCGCTGTATAAGATGTATCAGGAAGCGGGCGCGGATTTTGTGCCGCGTTACCTGGAGCTGCTGGCGGCGGGCGATTCCGATTATCCCGATAGGCTGCTGGCGAAAGTAGGCGTGGATATCAACGCCCCGCGCTTTTGGCAGAAGGGCATCGATGTCATCGCTGAGTGGATCGAGCAGGCACAAAACTTGGCGCGGCAATTGTATCCAGACAAATTTGCATGACCGCTGCGATGCAAAATGCCTGGCAGCCGCACACCCTGGACGAGGCGCGGTGCCTGCGCGACGGGCTGCGCCAGGCGGGCAAGAAAGCCGTCTTCACCAACGGGCACTTCGACCTGCTGCATGTCGGGCATTTGGATTATCTGCAAAAGGCGCGGGCCTTGGGCGATGCGCTGTTTGTCGGCGTCAATGGCGACCGTTCGACACGCCGGCTGAAAGGGGCGGGGCGGCCCTTCGTGCCCGCGCTGGAACGAGCGCGTCTGCTGGCAGGCTTGCGCTGCGTCGATGCGGTTGTTGTCTTTGAAGATGACACCGCGGACGAACTCCTGCGCGCGCTTCAGCCGGATATCTATGCCAAAGGCGGCGATTATGCGCACAAGCCCTTGCCCGAACGAGCCACAGTCGCGGCTTACGGCGGGCGCGTCGAGTTGATTGACTTCCTGCCCGGGCACAGCAGCAGCGCGCTGATAGCGAAGATTCGCAATTCTTGAAGCGCGCAACAGGCACGAAACTGAACCAACAGCCTATCACGAAAAAACCGAGGAAAGCATCTGCGCTTTGCAATTTGCCTTCATGTTCGATCATGCTTGGCGATATCCGCAGGAAAACCCTGTTTGTTACCGCATTGATTCAAGCTCCGCGCGAATCGCCAGCGCCAGCGCATTCATATCGGCTTCGTGACAACGGTCCGCCAAAGGTACACCAAGCCGCCGCATAACCCGATAAGCGATGTCGCCGGGCGCTTGGTCGGGCATGCGCGGTACGATATGAAAGTGAACATGTGGATGATCAGCCGATTCAGCAAATTGCATTACATAGGTCTTCTGGCAGCCAATCTGCCTTTTCAGCGCCAGGGAAGCCTCACGGAGCAGCGCGCCCAAATCAGCCGCCTCCGCAGGCTTGAGCTCGTCTACCGCTTGGATATGCCGCCGAACAACCAGCACCAACCAGCCAAGAACCGACGTATTGTAGGCATGGGCGACATCCCAGTAGCTGCTACGATAAATGCTGTCCCAAGGCGGTGCCTCGCCCGCATCGCGCTTTCCTAATAGCGCGCAGCTCATACATTCTGTCATTTGTTTGCCTCTAGCTGTATGAACTTGCTACATATACACAAGTCCGCCGAATATGCCTCACCTGATCCAAGCTAGGCGGGCGCGGCGGCGGCTTGTACACTCCCGCTCGACAGGATTCGCCAGCAAATGAGGACAAATGGCGGCAAATAATGAGCAACCACAAGCGCTGGCGCTGGTCGGCATGCCTGGCGCTGGCAAGACAATCTGCGCCGAGCATCTGGCGCAGCGCGGCTACTGGACGCTGCGCTTTGGCGCGTTGGTGGTCGATGAAGTGCGGCGGCGCGGCTGGGCGGTCAAGCCCGAAAACGAGCGCATCGCGCGCGAAGAACTGCGCGACAGGCATGGCATGGCGGCGATGGCGGCGCTCAGCCTGCCGCGCTTACAAGCCGCCCTCGCCGAGGGGCGCAACCTGGTGATAGACGGCTTGTACAGCTTCAGCGAATACCAGCTGCTGCGGGAAGAATTAGGCGCGCCCTTGCTCCTGCTCGCTATCGTTGCGCCGCGACACCTGCGCTATCGACGGCTGGCCAGCCGCCCAATCCGCCCTTTGAGCGGGGAGGTGGCTCTGCAGCGCGATACCCGCGAGATCGAGCGGCTGGAAAAAGGCGGACCCATCGCCATGGCGGATTACACCCTGCTCAATGCTGGCACTCCCGCGCGACTGCTGGCGCAATTGGACGAGCTGCTGCGCGAGCTGGACTTCCTGCCTTGACTCTGCCAGGACAACCGCTTCAAATCTCATTTGCCACAGAGAAGACGTGGAGCCACAGCGCAAAACCTATTTTCTCTCGGTGTGCCTGGTAGTAAAAAATTTGACGCGCTTGCTCTGTTGATTCTGCGCTTGCGGCTCGCGCGGATGCTGGACTATAGTTACAGGTAACTTCTGTTGGCTTGCGCAGGAGCGGGGCGCGCATGACAGCGACAGATTCCATGCAGGAATATCTGGCGGAGGCTTGGCGCATCGCCCATTATCAGCCCGATGAGCGCTATGTATCGACTTCGGCGCTGGCGGAAGAAATCGGTGTTTCCGCCCCTGCGGTAACGCGCATGGTGCAGCGGCTCAAGCAAGCTGGCTACCTGGATCACGAACCATATCGCGGCATTCGCCTCACCCCCGCTGGCGAAGTGGCGGCGCTGGCAAGCATCCGCCGACACCGCCTGGTCGAGCGCTTCCTGGTCGACGTTATGGGTTTCGGCTGGCACGAAGTCCACGATGACGCTGATGAACTGGGCTTGGTGGTCAGCGATGCGCTGGTCGACAAGATGGACGCCATGAGCGGCTATCCCAAACGTTGCCCGCATGGCGAGCCTATCCCCAGCGCCGACCTGGTCATGCCGCGCATCATTGATTACCCGCTCTCGGATGTGGCTGTGCGCCGCGACTATGTCATCAGCCGCGTGCATACCCATGATGAGCAGAAACTTCGCTATATCAGCCAACTGCGCCTGGAACCAGGGGCGCGCTTCCGCCTGATATCACGCGCGCCATTCAAAGGACCTTTGCAATTGCGCGTGGCGGACAGGTCGCGGCATGTGGGGCATGAGCTGGCCAGCGACCTCCGCGTTTGCAGCGAAGCCGAATATGGGCTGGTCTAGCCAGCTTGTCCAGCGAGTGGTTTCGCGTCCGCGACAGCTTTGACCACAGCCGAGTCGCGCAGTTGGTGGCTGAGCGCTGGCAGGGCGAGTCCGCTTCGATCTCTTTCATCAGCAGCGCCTACAACATCGTCTTTCGCTTCGAGCGCGAGGGGCGCGGCTATTACCTGCGCGTCTGCCATGTTGCGCTGCACCCTTTGCCAAAAGCGCGGCAGGTCATGCACTTTTTGCTCTATCTGGCGCGGTGCGACGTTCCCGTTGGCGCGCCCATCCCGGCGGTCAGTGGCGAATATATCGAAGTCCTCGCTGACGGTTATTTCGCCTCCGCTCAAAGCGAAGCGCCGGGCAAAAGGATGTCACGCAACCTGCGCGATGTCGCTGTTTTTGAGGCTTGGGGGCAATCCCTGGGCAAGCTGCATGCCGCCTCGCGCCAGTATCAAGCCGACGCCAGCATCCCCTATCAGTTCCCCACAGTCCAGTCATTTTGGCAGAATATCGCGCCGACCATTGCCGCTGCTTCTGTTGCTTTGCGGCGCGCCTATGCTGAATTGAGCGACTGGATGCGCGGGCTGCCACGCCAGGATTATGGGCTGACCCACGGCGACCATCGCCCCGGCAATGTCATCTGGGATGGGACGACGGCGCGCATCATCGACTTTGACGAACCCAATTATCACTGGTACGCGGCGGATATCGCCCGCGCCTTGCTGGAGCTTTGGGAGAGACCGTTCGAAGAGCGCGTCGCCAGCCGGAAAGCCTTCCTGCGCGGCTACCTGCGCGAGCACAGCATCGATGAGCGCTGGGTGAGTGAGCTGCCTTTTTTCATCCAGCACCGCGTCCTGCTGATGGTCGCCTGGACCTTGCAAGAAGGCGGCAGCCCCGGGCGCGCGCTGGACTGGGCGCTCAAGCGGGTGGCGTGGTGAGCAGGAAATTGTGGCAAGAGAACAAAAGAGGCGAGTAAGTCTCCCGTCCCTTCAGAAAGCTGTGGTTGTTGCCCGAAGCGCTCAGGTCAGGCTTGGCTTTGGGAGAACAAGTCACTTTCATAAGGTGTCTTGGTCCGTCCCGCCGGGCGTGGCATGGAAAAACGCTTTCCATTTAGTATCTCGTCTACAGTTAACAGTTGAATTCTCGGGTACTGTCGACCTTCCAATTCTATCGTGCCGGCTAGCGCCATTGTCCGCAGAAAGTTGCGGCGCTGCTGGTCGCCTGGCGTATGCAAACAGATCAAACCAGCCATTTTCACGTTGTCTTCAAGCAGCACAGCGTTCAGTTCGCGTACTGTGTTGATGCCAACATTTTCGCCACCCTTCACTTCCAGAGCCATGCACTGCAAGACGGCCTCGTCTGGCATATCAAAATAGATCCGGCCATCAATGCCACCGTCAGCGGTCTTGTTTACAGTGACATACCCGTCAACCAACTCAACACACCACTTCTGAAATTGGTAGGCATCTTGACGCCACAACTCAATAGCGCCTTCAATTGAGCGTGGCACGCCATCAATAACGTATTCGTGGCCGGCGGCCAGGTGCAGGCGGTCTTGGAGGCGCGCCCGCGCAATGCGACGAATTGCATGGATGGTGATATCGATGCCGATCCATCGCCGCCCCAGTTTTTCCGCGGCTTCCATTGTTGTAGCGCAACCACAAAAGGGATCAAAAACAAGATCGCCGCGATTGCTCGAAGCGGAAATAATGCGCTCCAACAACTTAAGAGGCTTTTGCGTAGGATAATTCAGATACTCAGCTGAAGTAGATGCCTGTTGGAAGGACATAATGTCAGACCATACATCAGTCAACATCACGCCTTCTGTCGAGTCCAAGTATTGCCGCCTTCCACCAGGACGATCATCTCGGTATCGGCGGCCGTCTTTGTCAACTTTCTTGAATCTTGCAATATACTCCGGTTTATGAGGTGTATACTGCTTATTGAACAGGAAATCATCACTCATAATATAATAAAGAATAG
>VXNO01000003.1 GCA_009840575.1 Chloroflexota bacterium
GCCGGACACTCGATCGCCAGCAGCCCGGTGTTGAGGGCGTTGCGATAGTAGATGCGGGCGAAGCTGTGGGCGATTACCGCGCGCAGCCCGGCAGCAAGTAGGCAGGTTACCGCTTGTTCGCGGCTGCTGCCATTGCCGAAATTGCGCCCCGCCACGATGACATCGCCCGTCCGCGCCTGGCTTGCGAAGTGAGGGTCGAGGTCTTCCAGGGCGTGGCGCGCCAGTTGGGCTGGGTCCTGGCTGATGGTGTAGGTGTACTTGCCCGGGAAGATGACATCAGTATTGATGTTGTCGCCATATTTCCAGATGCGGTGGCTGGTCTTGGTCATCAGACGTTTCGCTCACAAATCGGCGGGGTGTATCAGCTCGCCGGCGATGCAGCTTGCCGCGACCACCGCCGGGCTCGCCAGATAAATCTCGGCTTCGGGCTCGCCCATGCGCCCGCGAAAATTGCGGTTGGCGCTGCTGATGCAGACTTCGCCCGGTGCCAGCACGCCCATGTGATTTCCCATGCAGGGTCCACAGCCCGGCGTGCCGATGGCCGCGCCCGCATCCAGCAGCGCCGTGATGTAGCCAGCCGCCGTGGCATCCCGCAGCGCCAGCGCCGAGGCTGGGATGACCAGCAAACGTCTGCGCAGCTTCCTGCCACGGACGAGTTCCGCCGCCGCCGCGATGTCTTCCAGCCGCCCGTTGGTACAAGTGCCGATGAAGCCGACATCGACGCGCCTGCCCGCGACTTGGGAAAGCGCGACGGTGTTGTCGACCGTATGCGGACAAGCGACCATCGGCTCGATATCGCGCAGGTCGATCGTTAGCTCGCGGGTGACTTTTGCATCGGCATTCGGGTAAAGCGCATTGGCTGCAAAGAAGTCCAGGCGCTGCTGATAATCCTGCGGACGGGTGCGCGCCAGCGTTTCGCGCAGCCAGCGCCAGGTACGGTCGTCGGGCGGCATGATGGCATTCTTCGCGCCCATCTCCGCCATCATGTTGGTCAGCGTCGCCCGCGAAGCCGCTGTCAACTTGGCGATTCCCGCGCCTGTAAATTCAACCGCCATATACGCCGCGCCATCCGCGCCCAGCGTGCCAATCAGCGCCAAGGTCAAGTCTTTGCTGGTGACGCCGCGCCGCAGCCCGCCAGTCAGCTTGATGCGCAGGGTTTCTGGCACGCGCAGCCACAATTGCCCGGTCGCCCAGAGCGCCGCTACCTCACTGCGCCCGATGCCCGCGCCGAATGCGCCCAGCCAGCCATAATGCGGGCTGTGGCTATCCGCGCCCAGCAGCGTCATGCCCGGACCCACCACGCCTTCTTCGCAAAGTACCTGGTGGCAGATGCCGCGCCCGACCTCGAAAAAATTCTCGATGCCTTGCGCGCGCGCAAACTGGCGGATTTCGGCATGGTTGCGGGCGTGTTTGGGCGTCGGCGGCGGAACGGCATGGTCCAGCGTGATGGCCAGCCGCTCAGGATACTTGACTCGCTTGTGTGGCAGCCGCGCGAAGATATTGGCGATGGCGGCGCTGTTGTCGTGACTGAGGGTTACATCCGGCTCAATGACCACGATTTCGCCCGGCTGGACGCGCTGCCTGCCCGCTGCCCGCGCCAGGATTTGCTCGGTCAATGTGGGCATAACAAGCCGCTCAATCGATTGGCGGGGCAGGGCGAGTTTCGCATATCCGCTGCTGCAAAACTCTGATAGCATGACCTGCTATTGGCTAGGAGAAGGGTTGCATCATCGCTCATGCTAGCGCCTGACCTGCGCGAGAAACTGCGCCACAACGCCGCTGTGAATATCGCCGATGGCAGCTTGTTTGGCTTCGGCATCATGGGCTTGGCTTCCTATGTTACCATAGTGCCGCTCTTCTTGTCCTACCTCACCGAATCAACCGCGCTGATTGGCTTCGTGGCCACGCTCTTTTATATGGGCTGGCAGGTGCCGCAGCTATTTGTCTCCAACTATGTCGCGGGTTTGCGCCGCTACAAACCGATGACGCTAGCCATGACCTTGCTCGAGCGACTGCCCTATTTTGGTTTGGCGCTGGTGGCCTTCGCTATCCCCACAATCGGCACAGACGCGGCGCTGGCGCTGACTTTGCTGCTGCTGGGCATCCAGTCGCTGGGCGGTGGCTTCACGGGCACAGCCTGGCAGAGCCTGATGAGCAAGATCATGCCGCCGCACCGCCTGGGCACCTTCTTCGGCATTCAGTCGGCTTGCGTCAACTTGTTTGGGGCGGGCGGCGCACTGCTGGCGGCTTTGATTTTGGAGCGCATGGCTTTCCCAGAGGGTTTTTCGCTGCTATTTTTCATCGCCGGCATCAGCCTGATGCTTTCGTTTGTCTTCCTGGCGCTGACCTATGAGCCAGCCAGCGAGAGCAAAGATGTGGTGGAGCGCGCGAACTGGCGGGAATTCGGAAGTCGCCTGGGTGAGATCCTGCGCGAGAATGACAACTTCCGCTGGTTTTTGATCGCCCGCGCCCTCACTTCGCTGAGCCTGACAGCCGTGTCCTTCTATACGATTTATGGCATCCGCCGCTTCGACATGTCGCCTGAAATGGCTGGCGCGCTGACCAGCGTGCTGCTGGTTTCGAATACCTTGACCAGCACAGCCGTCGGCTGGGCCGGCGACCGCTGGGGGCATCGGCGCATCTTAATCGGCGCGAACCTGCTGACGGTAGCGGCGATCATCACCCTGCTGCTGGCACCAGATGCCACTTGGCTGACGGTGGTTTTCGCGCTGACGGGCGCTGTCAACGCAACCCAATGGTCGACCATGATGACGCTCACCGTGCAGTTCGGCTCGGTGGCGGAGCGCCCCTTCTACATCGGCATGGCGAACACGCTCATCGCGCCCGTTACGATATTCGCGCCCATCATCGGCGGCTGGCTGGTTGATGCGGTCAGCTTCGAGCTGGCATTCGCTATCTTTGCCGCTGCGGGTCTATTGTCGCTGCTGGTCTTCGTCCTGCCCATGCGTGAGCCGCCCGGCGCCATCCGCGCGACACCCAAAGCAGCCATCGCTGACTAACGCAGTCCCCCGACTTTTCGAGGGGAACCGAGAGCATCATTTCGAGCGGTCCACCGCCTCGCCCCTACAGCGCAAATCCGCGCGCGCTGAGCCTCCCTCTGTTGATACGGGGGGATTGAGGGGGATAGAAACAACCGACCGCGCCTCGCGCAACATGCGGTCGACATCGTCCAGCGAAATCTGCCTTTTGTCCGCCAGTGATTTAACCTGCAAGGTAACCTGGCGGATTTTGTCCTCCGCCAGGTCGAAGCCCAGACTGTCGGCGCGGTCGCGGATGGCGTTGCGGCCCACCAGCCGATGCGCCACATCGATATAGCGCGTCAAGCCAAAATCTGCGGGATTGATGGCTTCATAGGTGGTCGGGTTGCGCAGGACGGCTTTGGTGTGCACGCCGGCTTTGTGATGAAAAGCGACCGCGCCGGTGATGGGCGTATTGAAAGGCACTTCGATGCCCAGCTTGCCCGCTACGACGCGCTCAATCTCCGCCAGCAGCGGCAGGTCGTATTGTTCCACCAGCGCCCGGTCATAGCTGTACAAGCGCCCTACCAATGCGCCCATGGCGGTGATGCCATTGCGTTCGCCGATGCCCAGCACAGTCGTATCAATATGGGTAGCGCCGGCTTGCAGCGCGCAAAAGGCATTGGCAACCGCGCAACCGCTGTCGTTGTGGCCATGAAATTCAATATCGCAGCCGACCACTTCACGCAGGTTGCTGATTAAGTTATAAGTGCGCAGTGGATCGGCGATGCCGACTGTGTCCGCCACGCCCACGCGATCGACCCCCGCCAGGTCCATGGCGCGGTAGACCGTCATCACATCGGCGAAGTTGCTGCGAAAAGTATCTTCGGTGCTGAAGCGCGTTTCGATACCCTGCGCTTTTAGCCAGGCGACGATCTCCTGCCCGATAGCGATGACCTGCTCCAGGCTCTTGCCATGGCTGTATTCGCGCATATAGGTGGAAGTGCCGATATAGACATCCGCGCCATCGATACCGCAATCGACCGCCAGACGCGCATCGTCCATATTGGCGCGGATATGCGTCAGCAGCTTGAACTTGCGCGGCATATCCGCCAGCGCGCGGATGGCATCGGCGCTCTGGGGGCTGGCCACTGGCGTAGATAGCTCCATATAGTCGACGCCGAAGGCATCGAGCAAGCTGGCGATTTCGCGCTTGTCATCGATGCTGAAATGCGCGCCGCGGAATTGCTCGCCCTCGCGTAAGGTCGAATCGATGAAGTTGAAACCCTGCAAGGGCATGCTGCGATTGAACATGGCTATCACTTTTCGCCTATAGCGCCGTGAGAACTGCGGTCAATACCGCGATCGCGCGTAGGTATTCATCCAGGTCGATATGTTCATGGGGGGTATGATCCAGCGTCGAGTCGCCAGGCCCATAAGCCAGGATCGGGCATTTCCAAATCGGCGCGACCACATTCATATCCGCTGTGCCTGTCTTGTAGACGAAGCGCGGCCCTCCCCCGCAGGAACGGATCGCCCGGCGGAAATGGCGGCTGAGCGGGCTGTTGCGCTCGCCCAGGCAGGCAAGCTCCCCGCCCCGCGCGCGGATTGTTGCGCCGTCGGCGGGCGGGAAGCGCTCTGCAAGTTTCTGTGGATCCATGCCCGGCGGCAAACGAAAACCGACCGTCATTTCAGCGATGCCATCGACGCCTTCTTGCCAGGTATGGATATCGCGCAGGGACGCATCCAGCCGCCCAAAGAGCGAGTCGATGCCCGTGTTGAAGCCCGCGCAGTGATTTACGATTTGCTGCCAATATAAAAATGCGCGTTCGGCGGGGCTAGGCTCTTTGCCGGCGCTGTGGGATAAGCCGCCGCGCCAGCGCCATTCCAGTAGCAGGCGACCCTTGTAGCCCATGGTGATGCGGTCCCAAGCCGATGGCTCGCCTATCACGCAGAAATCGGGCTGGTATTGCGTCGCCGCATATCGAGCGCCGCGACTGGTGGCGGCTTCTTCTTCGACTGCGCCGATGACCACAACTTGCCAATCCGCCGGCAGTTGGGCGCGCTGTGCCGCGACTGCAAAGGCGCATAGCGGTCCTTTGGCATCAACAGCGCCGCGTCCATACAACCGTCTGCCTCCCTGGCGCAGGGGCGGGAAACCAGCAAAAGTATCGATATGCCCCAGCAGGACGATTTGCCGCGAGCCAGCCCCGCGGATGCCGACCGCGTTGCCAGCCGCATCAATGAAGGCTTGCTCATAGCCTTGGGCGCGCATCCAGGCGACCAGGCGTTCTGCTGCCGCAGCTTCATCGCGCGATGGGCTAGGGATAGCGACTAATTCGCGCAGCAGTTGCTCAGCGCAACTATCGGTAACCGGGATCATAAACCTCAGCCCAGCGTTTCGGCGATGGCATCGCGCGCAGTCGCCAATTCGTCGCGCGTGATAACCAGCGGTGGCAGCAGCCGCAATGTGTTAAGCCCCGCCGGCAGCGTCAATATGCCGCGTTCCTGCAATTGCTTAAGCACAGGGCTTACCCGACCGCGCAGCTCAATGCCGATCATCAACCCGCGTCCGCGCACTTCTCTCACGCCGCGCAAGTTCAAGTCGCGCAGTTCGTCCGTCATCCAGCCGCCGACTTCGCCAGCATGTTCGGACAGCCGCAGATCGCGGATTGCGCTCAATGCCGCGATAGCCGCCGCGCAGCCCAGGGGATTGCCGCCGAAGGTGCTGCCATGGCTGGCGCGAGGGATCTGCCCGTGCGCCGAGCGCCAGCAGACCGCGCCCATAGGCAGCCCGCCGGCGATTGCCTTGCCCAGCGCCATGATATCGGGCAGGATGCGCGCCGCCTCGAAGCCGAACATGTCCCCCGTACGTCCAAAGCCGGTTTGGATCTCGTCCAGGACCAGCATCGCCCCGACTTCATCGCAATGCTGGCGCAATGCCTGCAAATACGCGCGACTGGCGGGGTGCACGCCGCCTTCGCCTTGCACTGGCTCGACCACCACAGCGGCTGTCTCATCGGTGATGGCTGCCCGCGCCGCGTCAATGTCGTTGAATGGCACATGGCTCACCCTCGGCAGCCAACCCATGAACGGCTTGCGGTATTTCTGCGTCCAGGTCATGGAGAGCGCGCCGGTCGTGCGCCCGTGAAAAGATCGTTTCGCCGCCACGATGCCCGCGCGCCCCGTCAGCAGCATGGCGACTTTAAGCGCGCCCTCGATGGCTTCTGCGCCGCTGTTGCAAAAGAAGAATTGGTCGAGGTCGCCCGGCGTCAGCTTTGCCAGCAGGGTATACAGCTCGGCGCGGCGGTCATTATAAAATGCCTCCTGCGAGGTGATGAGCTGGCTGGCTTGCGCGTTGATCGCAGCCAAAACCGCTGGATGACAATGCCCCAGCGCCGCTACGCCTTGCCCGCTGGTCGCGTCCAGGTAGCGCTTGCCATCGGCATCCCAAACATAGACGCCGCGCCCCTTGACCAGCGCGATCGGCCGCTTGGCATACGCGCCGGAGCCATGACCGTCTTCCAGTTCAAAAATCGTAGTTGTATCCATCAGTGTGTAAACCTCGTTCCCGCGCCTGCCAATGCCCGCGTGATAGGTTGCGCCGCCCGCCCATCGCCGATGATGACCAAGGGAACGCCGGCTTCCAGCGCTTCCCTCGCCGCCAGCACCTTGCGCTTCATCCGTCCCTGCGCCCAGTTGGAAGCCTCGTCCAGTTGCGTCACCGCTACATGGTCTACAAATGAGGCTTCGTCCGGGAAATTTCGATACAGCCCGCGCACATTGCTGAGGATGAGGATTGCCCCCGCCCGCAGCGCGCCAGCCACCGCCGCACCCGCCCGATCACCATCGACATTGAGCAAGCCATCGCGGCTGTCTGCCAGCGGCGGCAGCACCGGCACAATGCCCGCTTGCAGCCCATCCAGCAGAGGCTGTGTATCCACGCTGCGGATTCTCCCGCTGTGGTCATCGCGCACCATGCGAACGCGCCCTTTCATCACCGCGCGGATGGCTTGCTTGCGCTCGGCGTATATCGCCACTGAATCACCAACAAAGCCGCTTGCCGACAAGCCCCGCGAGCGCAGCCCGGCGACAAGGCGCGCATTTTCCATCTCAGCCGCCTCCACATAGACATCGCGCAGGGCGGGTGGCGTATAGCGAGAGCTGTGCCCGCCTGGCGAGGTCAGCATTTGCGCTTCGATGCCCCGCTCGGCGCAGAGGCGATTCATCGTCTCGCTGACGCCATGTACAATCACCAGCGGTCGCTCGGCAGCCAGCCGCGCAATATCCGCGCAGGCCGCGTCCATGTCGAGGCCAGCGCCGCCGCCGATTTTGATGACCAGCAGAGTTTTAATATCCATCAAATCGCCTCATGGATAGATGCCCGGAAAGCGCAGCCCGGTCCTCTCGTCGTAGCCCAGCATCAGGTTCAGGCATTGCACGGCGCTGCCGGCTGCGCCCTTGCCCAGGTTGTCCAAGGCGGCGATGAGCACCAGATGCCGTCCGTCTGAGTCCAGCTCAAAGCCGATATCGCAATAATTCGTGCCTGCCACCACGCGCGGCTCGGGCAGGCGGTGCAAGCCTGTCCGACCGCTGACCAGGCGCACAAACGGTTCCGAACGATAGCGCCCGCGATACAGCCGCCAGATATCGCGCTCGGCGACGGCTTTTGTGAGTTGACAATGCGCCAGCAGATGCACGCCGCGCACCATTTCTATGGCGGTTACCGCGAAGTGGATATCCAGCCCCGCCCCCAGCGCCAGGTCAACTTCCGCGCGATGCCGATGCCCGGTGGCGCGATACGTGCGCACAGCGCCGCTGCGTATGGGATGGTGCGAGCCGGCATTGGCTTTGTTGCCGCCTTCGGAGGAGCCGACCTTTATCTCGATAGCCGCGCGCTCCAGCAAGCCCTTCGCCACCAGCGGCAGTAGCGTCAGGTTCACGGCGGTGGCATTGCAGCCGACCCCGCTGACATAATCCGCGCCACGCAGCCGCTCGCGGTTGATCTCCGGCAAGCCATAGACGAAGCGCCCCAGCCAGTCCGGTGCCGGGTGCGCCTCTCCATACCAGCGCCGATAGGCTTCCGGGCTATCCAGGCGGAAGTCCGCCGACAGGTCGATGAGCTTGGGCGCGAGCGCGGCATATTTCTCGATACCGCGCGCCGACATACCATGCGGCAGCGCCAGGAAAAGCAAATCGGCTGCTTCCAGCGCATCGGGATGCACGAACTTCAGCCGGCAGACATCACGCAAATTGGGGTGTACGGTATGCACATAACGCCCGGCTTGCTCGCGGCTGGTTACTTGCGCGACTTCGACATGGGGGTGAAAATGCAGCAGCCGCAGCAGTTCGCCGCCCGTATAGCCACTGCCGCCCAGGATACTGACGCGCCTCATGCTGGCACGCCGATCTGCTTGATGACAAAGTCGATGACTTCTTGCGCGATATCGACGCCGGTTGGCTTGCTGCTGTTGCGGAATTCCATGGTGTGGTTGACTTCATTGACGACATAGTCGCCGCGCGCGTCTTCCAACAAGTCGATAGCCAGGATGCCGCCGCCGACTGCCCGCGCCGCCTTGACGCAGATGGCATCCAGCTCAGGGCTGACCGGGCAATTGCTCGCTTGCCCGCCGCGCGCGGTATTGGTGATCCAGTGCTTGGATGCGCGGTAGATGGCGGCGATAGTGCGCGAGCCGACCACGAAGGCGCGGATGTCTCTGCCCGGCTTGTCGACATACTCCTGCACATAATAGATGTGGTGGTTGTAGTCGCCCAAGGTCTGGCGATGCTCCAGGATGGCTTCGGCGCTATCGCGGTTGTGCACGCGCGCCAGCAGCCGCCCCCAACTGCCCAGCACCGGTTTTAGCACCGCCGGGTAAGCGACACCTTCAATGGCTTGCATGGCGCTTTGTGGCGTGAATGCCACGCGCGTGTGCGGCTGGGGGACGCCGTGGCGGGTCAGCGCGATGCTGGTGCGCAATTTATCGCCGCAGACAGCCGCGGTTTCATAGCTGTTGAAGGTGCGCACTCCCCAGCAATTGAGGATAGCCAGCGCATACATACCCCGTGAAGTGCTGACGCAGCGCTCAAAGACGAGGTCATAGTCCTGCCAGGCGATGCCCGAAGGCGCGAGCTGCTCGCCGCCCCGCGAAAGTTCGATATTCAGCTCGCGGTCGAGGATGATATCGGGGCTGATGCCGCGCTTGTTAAATGCCGCCAGCAGCAGCTTCTCTTCGGCGCGGATATGGGTTACCAGCAAGGCGACGCGCATGACAGCTACTCGCCCCAGTCTTCTTCGACTTCGGGCGCTAGCTCCAGCGAGAGCGGCTCCAGGCTCATGATTTCCAGCTCGATGCCACATTCCGCGCAGGCAAGCAGCTCATTTTCCATGGCGTCGTCCGGGAGTTCGACTTCGGCATCACATTCCGGGCAGAGTGGCGTCGCGTCCATAATTGCTTCTCCTGTGCTTTCTGCATTACAACAAAAAACCCGCCAGTTGGGCGGGTATGCGGTACGGTTGCTTCGGCAGCGCAATATCGCCCAGACTTAGTGGGTGAAGGGCTTCTTAGCTTTCTTGCTGGTTTGCGCTGGCATAAATGCTGCCACCTTGCCGTTGATGCGCGCGACTCTAATGGAAAGTTCGCGCTTTGGCTAGAGTCAATTCCAGGATTGAAAAAAAGCAAGTAATGGGCTTTGAAAGCCGAGGGGCGCTCAATATCCAAATCTCGCCAGCGACTCATACAGGAACGGCAGGTACTTCGCGCCAAAAAGCGCAACATGCACCAGCAGCGGATACAGATTGTAAATGTGTCGACGCACTTTGAAGAAATCGGCATCAATGGCGATATGCGCTTGGTAGGCTTCAAAACATGCCGCGCCAACGCCATCAAAGAGCGTCATATAGGCGAGCTCCACCTCGTTATGCGCGAAGTACAAAGCGGGGTCGATGATGCCTTTGACGCGCCCATCGCGCACAAGCACATTCGTTCGCCATATATCACCATGGACCAGCGCCGGCTGGCTTGGCTCAATGAGGTACTTTTCCAGCGCATCGGCAAAATGCAGCAGCCGGGTTTCCAGCTCGCCGGGCAAATTGCCCGAGTCACGCGCGACGCCGACCATGTATAGCAGCCGTTGCTCGCGGAAAAAAGGAATCCACAGTTGGCTGGGGACATTGGGCTGACGCAAGGGTCCGGTCAAGGTATCCCGCTCCAACCCATAGGCAGGCGCGGAGATGCGGTGGCAGCCCGCCAGCAGCTCGCCCAGGTGGCGCAGGCTTGCGGCGTCTAGTTGGCTCTCACCTTCAATATAGTCCATCAGCAGCAGGTCGCTCGCTTCGTGGACGACACCTGGCACGGGCAGTTGGGAATGAGCGCGCAGGAAGCGCAGCATGAAGCCTTCGATGCGCAAGTCATGGCTGCCGTCGCCTACCTTCGCCACCAGCGCCTCGCCCTCGCCCAGGTCAAGTCGCAGTACCTGGCTGATCATGCCGCCAGCCAAGGGCTGCATATCCAGGAGCGTCCGCCCGATTATTTTTTCGATTTCGCGCTTGATTTCTGCGTTCATCGCTATCTTGACAGATGCTGTCGCTAGCTTGTACACTGGCGCAATTATGTACGATAGGCTTTTGGAGTCAAAGAGATGGGTCCCCTTCCCAAGCGAAAGGTATCAAAATCCCGCCGCAACCGCCGGCGCGCTCATGATGCCTTGCAGCTGAAGCACCTGGTTGAATGCCAAGAATGCGGTGAATACCATATTGCTCACCGCGTTTGCCCATTCTGTGGATATTATAATGGCGAACTGATCGTCGAAGTCGAAGATGATTAGCGCGCTCTCCTGCCAGCCAACGCAGCCCCGCCGGGCCGTGCCCAGGCGCGGCTTTTTTGCGTTTATTGTCGGTCGTAGCTGACTATGCTCGACTGGCGGAGGGCAACGGCGCTCTTCCCCGGGCAAGGCTCGCAGGCTTTGGGCATGGCGGCTGATATTGCCCGCGAATACCCAATCGCCCGCGACACATTCGCAGAAGCCGACGAGATCCTCGGTTATTCGCTGTCGGAGATTTGCTGGCAGGGCCCCGCGGACATGCTCGACCAAACCGTCCACACCCAGCCCGCGCTCTATGTGAGCAGCCTGGCGATCTGGCGGGTGCTGCGCGATCTGCTACCAGCAGCGCAACCTGCCTGGTTGGCTGGGCACAGCCTGGGCGAGCTAAGCGCCCTGACAGCGGCGGGCGCGTTGGACTTTGCGGACGGCTTGCGATTGGTGCGCGCGCGCGGCAGCTTGATGCAGCGGGCTGGCGAAGCGCAACCGGGCGCGATGGCGGCGGTACTGGGGTTGGAAATTGATGTGGTTCGGGAGCTTTGCGCGGCTATGGCGGCAGAAAGCGGCGGCACAGTCGTCCTGGCGAACGACAACTGCCCGGGCCAGGCTGTTGTCTCCGGCGAAGTCTCGGCGGTCGACGCGCTAATCAATGCGGCGCGATCGGCCGGCGCGCGGCGGGCTTTGCGGCTGGCTGTCAGCGTGGCGGCGCATTCCCCGCTGATGGCGGCGGCGCAGGCTGATTTCCATGCCGCTGTACAAGCCACCGAATTCAGCAAGCCCACTATCCCCATCATCGGCAATGTCAACGCGCAGCCTCTGCATACAACGGACCAAATCCGCGCGGAATTGCATCAGCAACTGACCCAGCCAGTGCGCTGGACTGAGTCGATGACGGCGCTGCTTGACATTGGCACGCATACTTTCGTCGAAATCGGCTCTGGCAAGGTCTTGACCGGTTTGCTGCGCCGCATCAACCGGCAGGCGATGCGCATCAACATCGATTCGCTGGCGGCGCTGGAATTATTTCTGGGAGCGCAGGCATGAGCGAACTGGTCAAATCGCAGCGGTTGGGCGAGATCTTTGAGATTACGATGAATCGTCCCGAAGCGCGCAACGCCTTCAACGAATCGATGCATGCCGAGCTTAGCCAAGCATTTGAGCGGGCGGAGCGCGAATTTCACCGCGGCGCTCGTGTCGTTCTGCTGCGCGGAGCCGGGCGGGTCTTTTCGGCAGGCATTGACCTGAAGCAGTTCCTCACATTCGACGAGGCGCTGCGCGACAACCTTTTCCCCGTAACCCAGCGTTTACAGGCGCTTGCCGACCAGATCGAACGATCTTCGCTGCCGGTCATTTGCGTGCTGCAGGGCTATTGCCTGGGCTTAGGGCTGGAACTAGCGTTGGCTTGCGACTTTCGCATCGCGGCACAACGCACCAAACTCGGCTTGCCCGAAACGCGGCTGGGCATCATCCCCGATGTCGGCGGCACGACGCGCCTGGTCAAGCTCATCGGTGTCGCCAGAGCCAAAGACCTGGTTCTGACCGGGCGGCATATCGATGCCTCTGACGCTTTGGAATGGGGCTTGCTCAACGCGGTTTATCCCAAAGCCGAGCTGGAGCGGGGCGTAGCGCAGCTGGTCAAGTCGCTGGTGGCTGCGGCGCCGCTGGCAGTCAGCTATGCCAAGCGCGTCATCAACGATATCGCCGATAACCCGCGCGGACTGCACATTGAAGCCTGGGCGCAGGCGCAGCTCTTCCGCACATCGGACTTCCAGCGGGCGGTATTAGCCATGCTCAGCAAGCGCTACCCAATCGACTGGGAAGGCAAATAGCCGCAGTTATAGATCGCCAACCACCCCGCGCAGCCTGCCGTTATTTTCCGCCAGCAATTGCCGCGCTCGCGCATAGTTGACGCTCCGCTGCTGCATCACCACCGCCGTTTTGACTTCGCGCTTCGCCGCCTCAAGCAGTTGCCGCGCCGCCGCTTCATCCAGCGATGTCAGACGCATGACCAGCCCGACCGCCCGACGCAGCAGCTTGGCATTGGTCACTTTGACATCGACCATCAGGTTGCCATAGACCTTGCCCAAGCCAATCATGCTGGCGGTGCTGAGCATGTTGAGGATCATTTTCTGCGCGGTGCCGGCTTTGAGGCGCGTCGATCCAGCGATGACTTCGGGTCCGACATCGACGCTGATGATGACATCGGCACGGGCAGCCATAGGCGAATCGCGGTTGCAGGCGATGGAGATGCTGCGCGCGCCGATGCTGCGAGCATAGTCCAGCGCGCCAATAGTATAGGGCGTGCGCCCGCTGGCGGCGATGCCACAGACAACATCCGCGCTGGAGAGCTGTCTGGCTCGCAGGTCCGTCGCTCCTGCGGCTAGGTCATCTTCTGCGCCTTCGATCGAGCGCAGCATGGCTTCCGCGCCACCGGCAATCAGCCCTTGCACCAGCTCAGGCGGCGCGCTGAAGGTCGGCACGCATTCCGCCGCGTCCAACATGCCCAGCCGCCCGCTCGTGCCAGCGCCGACATAAAAGAGCCGTCCGCCAGTTTCCAGCGCCGCCACAATCATCTCGACCGCCCGCGCGATATCAGGCAATTCCGCCGCCACCGCCGCCGCCACCTGGGCATCTTCACGGTTGATCAATTGCAGCGCTTCCAAAGTTGGCAGCTTGTCAATATCGCGCGTAAGGGTATTTTCCTGCTCGGTCGTCCAATTCATAGGCCGCTCCATTCCAGCTTTGCCAGCAGCGCCGCGCCGATTGCCGGGCTGTGCAGCGCTTTTGGTCTTTTCGAAAGGGCGAGCCGGCCTGTGATGGCGGCGGAAAGCGCATTGTCCGCTTGCAGCAAGCCGCCAGCGAAGGCGATTGAAGCGGCAGGATAATCCAGCCGGCTGCGCAATAAGTCAACTTGACCCGCCAGATGTGCAGCTGCTGCTTGCACTAACTTGTCTGCCTCGTCATCCCCGTCCCCCGCCTCGTGCAGAACGAGCCGCGCCAATTCGGCGACGCGCGCCGGAGTCACTTCCTTTGAACGATACAGCCAGCCGACCAGGTCGCGCGTATTTGCCAGGTTCAATTCCGCCAGGCAAGCCGCGCCCAGTTCTGTCAAGCCCCGCCCCTGGTCATGCGCCGCGATGATGCCGCGCAGCAACTGCATGCCCAGCCAATAGCCGCCGCCCTCATCGCCCAGCAGGTAGCCCCAGCCGCCCACCTGGAGTCGCTCTCCGCTTGGCGAGCAGCCATAGACCGCGCTGCCCGTGCCCGCCAGCAGCAGGATGCCATGCCGCCGCCCCAACGCGCCCACCAGCGCAATTTCCAGGTCGGAGCTGGTCACGAGGCGCACATTCGGCAAGACCGTCGCGACTGTTTCCAGCAGCCAGCCCCGGCTGTGCAGATGACTCGCGCCCGCGATGCCGATGCCCGCCGCGCTGATTTGCTCTGGGGGGATGCCCGCCTGCTGCAAGGTCGACCGCAAAAGCGCGCGGATATGCGCCTGGGATTTTCCGTGCCCGATGATGCTGGGGTTGGCTATGCCGGCGGATTGCCTGGCAAGCGGTGTTAACTGCGCATCCACCACCGCCACGCGCAGTTTGCTGCCGCCGCCGTCGATGCCAAGGAATAGCGCGTCGCTCATGCGCGGTCGATGGCTGTGACAATCAAGTCATGCGCGGCGCGGCGAAAAGCCTGAATGCCGCACGGGTCGCGCCCATGGTAGACGCGGTTGCTGAGCAAGGCGCAGACCAAACCCCGCTCGGGGTCGATCCACAGCGATGTGCCGGTGAAGCCTGTGTGCCCGTAGGCGGAGTCGCTGAACAGGTCGCCAGCCGACGAGTCGCTCGCCGCTTTGAGCATCCAGCCCAAGCCCAGGCGATATTGTCCGCGAACATGCTCTTTTGTGGCTAAGCGGCGCAGCGCAGCGCTGACTGGCAGACGCGGGTTGGCACGTAGCCAGGCATCCCCAAACAGCGCAACATCACGGGCGGTCGAGAAGAGACCGGCGTGCCCAGCAATGCCACCCAAACCACAGGCATTTTCATCGTGCACCTCGCCCCAAGCCCGGCGCATCCGCCAGTGGTCGTCGACCTCGGTCGGCGCGATCCGCTCGCGCGGGATGCCGTTTTTTATGGGATTGTAAGTGAAGCTGTGTAGTCCCAGCGGCTGCGTTATCAAGGCGCGCACCGCCTCATCCAGCCGCGCGCCATACAGACGAGCCACCGCCTCGCCCAGCAGCATGATGCCCACATCGGTGTAGCGGACGATTTCGCCGACCGGACCGGCAAAGGGAAAGTCCACCATTGCCGCCAGCCCCCTCCGCCAGCGCGCCCCGTCATAGGCTTCCCCCGCGCTTGGAGCCGGCGGCGGATCCTGCGCTGCCAGCATATAGACGGCTCGCCAAGGGGCGAGGCCCGAGCTGTGTGTGAGCAGGTGTTTGAAAGTAACGGCGCTGGGGTCAACCGTCAGCCTGGCATAGCGCGCTTCGGCGGGCAAGAAGGCGCGGCTGTGCGGGTCTTGTCCGCCGGCGATGGCGCGCGGATTCACCCGCCCAAACTCCGGGATGACCGTCACCAGCGCATCATCCAGAGCGACTGCCCCCGCCTCGACCAGCGCCAGAAAACTGACCTCCGCCAGCAACTTGCTCACCGAAGCCAGGTCAAATAATGTGTCGGTCCTGACGGGCAGTTGCTTCGCCTCGGGATCAAGCCAGCCCCAGCCAGCCTCCAGCGCGACCTCGCCGCGATGAATCACACAGATGCCCAGCGCCGGGAATGTCCGCGGCAGGTGCTGCGCCAGCAGGCTGTCGAATGCGCTCGCTTCTACTATTGCAGTCATCCGATTTCGACCGGCAGCTTTCCGCCCGGCTGAAAATCCCCGCAGAGGGCATCAACCGCAGCCATCAGCGAGGGGCGACTGTCGCCATGGGTGCAGAGGATGGTATCGGCGCTCGGCAGGCAGTCCGCATCGTAGGGGTTGCGCGCGCAAACCAAAATCACCCGCCGTGCCCGCCGCATGATCGCCTGGGCGCGCTGCAATTGCGCTGGCTGCAAATGGGCGTTGCGCGTCAACAAGATGACAGTATCACAATCGAATAAGCTCTCCGACAGCGGCGAATGGTCATTCGGGTAGAGGACATGGCAGTTTGCTTCTGGCAAGCGCCGCGCCAGATAATCCAAGAATGTGCGCTGCGAGCTGGCTTCTACCGCATCGGATACTTGCTCGGTGGCAAATTCCAGCGCGACAAGCCGCGATTCCCGCAAGCCCTTCAGCGCCGCCCCCGCCTTGAGCAGCGCGGTGCCCGCCCGCGCCGCCCGCTTGGCGGTGTCCCGATGTGCCGGGCAGTCCACAATTTCCAGGGCGGGGGCATCTGCCAGGCTATAGCGCCGCTGCATGGCGTCGATGCGCGCCAGGGATTCGTCTATTCGCGCTTCGGGTATTTGTCCCGATTGCGCGGCTGCCAGCACGGCATTGTAGGCGGCTTCTTGGCGGGCAACCGTGTGCGAAAACAGCGGCAGATCCACACCCGCCAGCACCGTTCGCACGGCTGATTCGCCAGCGCCAATCTGCTCGCTGATGGCTTTCATCTCCATGCAATCGGTGCTGACCGCGCCGCTGAAGCCCAGCTCCCCGCGCAGCAAATCGGTTACGATGCGCCGCGATAGGGTGGCGGGATTAGCGGCATCCAGCTCGTCATAAATCACATGAGTCAGCATCACGCAGGCGACATCGTCCGCAATTGCCCGGCGGAAGGGCAGCAGGTCTTCGGCATACAGATAATCCAGCGCGCCACTGACCCGCGCCAAACCGACATGGGTGTCGATGACGGTGTTGCCCAGCCCGGGGAAGTGCTTGACCGTCGCCGCGACGCCACTGCGCTGATAGCCACGCACCTGCGCGGTTATTATGTCGCTGACGAGCGCGCTATCCCGCCCGACCGAGCGCGTGCCCACCGACGGATTATCGCGCTGGTGGGCAATATCAGCGACCGGCGCGAAGTTCCAATTAATGCCCAGCGCCGCCAGCTCACGCCCCAGCATGCCAGCGACTTCTTCAGCGAGTTGTGGGTCTCGCGCCGCGCCCAAAGCCATATTGCCGGGGCCTTCGCTGAAACCGTCGCGCAGGCGAGCGACGGCGCCGCCTTCCTGGTCGATGCCCACCAATATCGGGTATGGCGCTGCCGCCCGGCATTCGGCGACCAGTTGCTGGACTTGCGCCGGCGATTGCACATTGCGAGCGAATAGGTAGACGCCGCCGATGCGCCCGCTCCGCAGCCAGTCCAAAATATAGGCGGGCGGCTGTAAGCCTTCGAAGCCCACCATCATCATGCGCCCGACCTTCTCCGCCAGGTTCATCATCAGCCCCTCTCCCGTTTTGCGCGCGCCGCCCGGCCTTCAAAGCGCAGCATAAACACATAGATGATCACCGCCAGCGCCGCCCCGACAAGGATGAACAAACTGATGGACTCCGCGCCGACATACTCGGCGAAGATACCGCCCAGCCCGGAAAGCGTCGCCCCGCCCAATGCCGCGCAGCCGACCTGGAAGCCGATGGCGTTGGGCGCGTGATCGACGCCGACGCGAGCATAGGTCTGCGAGATCAAAATCGGGAAAATCGCCGCCAAGCCAAAGCCGATGCCCAACATACCCACAAAGCTCAAGTCTTCGCTGGGGTTCAAGAAGAGCAGCCCCGCGCCCAAGAGCGAGCAGGCGAAGCAAATCGTCAGCAGCAGGCGGTCGCCCAGGCGCATCGCCAGCAAGCCCATCAAGATGCGCCCGATGGTGAAGCTGCCCCAATAGGCGCTGACCCAACCGCTGGCGACTTCTTGTGGCAGCCCGCGCGCTTCCGTCAAGAGTGTATTCGCCAGTTGCCCCGTGCCAATTTCGATGCCGCCATAGACGAAGAAAAAGAGCAGTCCGACCAGGACGATGGGGCGGCGCAGGCTCTCGCCCAGCGGCTGGCGCTGGAGATTTTGGCTGCCTGCCCCTCCGCTGTCGCGCAGTTGCCAAAGTGGCAGGGTCAGCAAAACCAGCCCGCCCAGCAGCAGCACGGCGATGCCCACCAGGATATAACTGGCTTGCCAGCCGCCGCCTTGATCAAGCACAAAAAAAGTAACGATCGCCGGCGCGATAGTCAAGCCGATGCCCCAGCAAGCATGCAGCCAGTTCATCTCGCTGCTGCCATAATTCGAGCCGACAAAATTGTTCATTGCCGCGTCGATCGTGCCTTTGCCGACGCTCGTGAATACAGCCACCGCCAAGAGCAGCAGCCAAACCGGTGCCAAGGCATAACCCAGCAAGCCGAAGCCGGCGAAAGCCATGCCGCCTACCAGCACCGCGCCCAACGAGAAGCGGCCGATCAGCGCGCCGTTGAAGAATGCCGCCACCAGCCCGCCCAGCATGGCCGCCGGTGCCAGTGCCGCCAGCGAATCGTGCGAGACGCCAAAGGTAACTTGCATGTATGTCCAGGCGATATTCAGCAAGCCGCTGGCGATGCCGATGACGACGAAGACCAAGTAGGCAACCAGGATGGGAAAAGTCTTCGAGAATCTCAAACGGAGGTAATCCTTGATAAATTGACCTGCGCAATCATAGCGCGTATGCTTGTGCCTATGTAGCGTTAGCACAAAATGCCAAGCAAATCGCTTCAAACTTTTTACCACCGAGTACACCGAGTTGAATGAATATACCGAGAGATTGCCCCAGCCCGACCTGATTGATGTGCGCCCGGATGAGGGCTTTGACGAGGCGCGGCTGGCGGACTACCTGCGTGGCAAGCTGCCCGGCGTCGACGGCGGCATGACCGTGCGGCAATTCGGTGGCGGCAAAGCCAACCTGACCTACTTGCTGCGCTTCGCCAGCGGGCGCGAATATGTGCTGCGCCGGCCGCCACTGGGTCCGATTGCGCCGTCTTCGCATGATATGGGGCGCGAATATCGGGTGCTTTCGGTCTTGCATCGCGCCTACCCCTTTGCGCCGCGCTCCTGGCTGTATTGCGAAGATTCGGCGGTCATCGGCGCTGCTTTCCAGGTCATGACGCGCTGTCGTGGCATTGTTGTGCGCGAGCGGCTGCCCAAGCCTTTCGCGGATGACCCAACTGCCGGGCGCAAAATGAGCGGCGCGCTGGTGGATGCGCTGGCGGCGTTGCATGCGGTGGATTACGCGGACCTGGGCTTAGCGCAACTGGGCAAGCCCGCCGGCTTTATCCAGCGGCAAGTCGATGGCTGGCAGCGGCGTTGGCGGCGCGCCCGGCTGCAGGAAGACCCGCAAGTTGAGCGCATCTATCGTTGGCTGCAAAAGCGCGTGCCAAAAACCAGCGCGAATACGCTGGTACATAACGACCCCAAGCTGGACAATACCATGTTCGCGGCCGATGACCCGGCGCGTGTGGTAGCCATCCTGGACTGGGATATGTGCACCTTGGGCGACCCGCTTTCGGACCTAGGCGCGTTGCTGACCTATTGGACGCAGCCCGACGACCCGCCGCCGGTGCGCGCCATCGCCATGATGCCGACGAGCTCGCAGGATTTTCTAAGCCGCGATGAACTTGTCCAGCGCTATGCCAGCGCTAGCCGCCTGCAAATCGCTGATATTCGCTTCTACCATGTGCTGGGCATCTTTCGCTTGCTGGTCATCTTGCAGCAGATTTACATTCGTTACCTGCGCGGGCAGACGCAAGACCAGCGCTTCGCCAGCCTGGGGGCTGCGGTCGCGGCGCTGACGGAATGGGCGCTGGATATCGCCGGCGGCTAGACGAACTCCAGCAAATCGCTGCTGGCATTGTCGATATCGCTGTAGTAGCCGCGCAGGTAGGCGTATTCGACTGGAATGGCAAGCGCCAGTTGGTACATGGCTTCGGTGATCATCTGCGTCAGCTCGGGGCGAGGGATGCGTTTGCGGTCGCTGCGGCGGAAGCGGAAGGGCGCGCCAAAGACGACCTTGGCGTAAGCTCGGCGCGCGCGTTTGAGCCGTTTCCGCCAGTCTTCCGCGCCACAAATCGCCGCTGGCACGATGACCGCATCGGCTTTGCTGGCGACGAAAGCCAAGCCCTCTTTTGCCGGCTGCAAGCCGCCCACATGCCGCGTGCCTTCTGGTGCCATCAGCATCAGTTGCCCAGCCTGCAGCAGCGCGATGGTCTGCATCAGCGCCTTGCGGTCGTATTGTCCGCGCGAAATCGGATAATGCCCCCATTGACGCAGCAGCCAGCCAACCACGGGCAGACGGAAATTCTCGATCTTGGAAAGCGAAATAGTATGGCGAAATGGTATGGCGGCGGTTACCACGATGGGGTCAAGGTAGGACACATGGTTAATCATCAGGCAGGTTGGCCCCTGGCGTGGGACATTGTGAACGCCCGCTACCTCGAGCCGACAGAAACTGGGCAGCGCCGCTCGCAGCAGTGGATGCAGAATGCGGCGCCGTTTATCGTAGTGCGGCTGCCGCGCGATAGTTTCTTCAATGCTGAGTTCAGCCGTCATTACTGCCTGGTGTTGCGTTTGCGGGCGCGGCGTTTGCGGCGGATATCGGCGAGGGCTGGCGCTGGCTGCAGCATATAGTCGATTTCATCGTCCGCCAGTTGATACCAAGCCCCCTTGCGCAAGGTGCCCAAGCCCAACTGCCCGATGTGCGTGCGCACAATGCGGATGACCGGATGCCCCAGCGCCCCAGCCACCCGGCGGATCTGCCGCTTGCGCCCCTCGACCATCACTACGCGCAGCACAGTTGAGCGCTTCGTCGATTGCAGTACCTTGACCGAACAGGCGGCGGTGCGGCTGTCATCCAGCCAGATGCCCGCCTGCCACTTCTCCAAGGTCGCGCGGGTGGGCTTGCCTTTGACCGTGACCTTGTAAGTCTTGGTGTGCTCATAGCGCGGGTGGGTGATGCGGTTGGCCAGCTCGCCGTCATTGGTCAGGATCATCAAACCTTCGCTGTCCACATCCAGCCGCCCGATTGTGAAGAGGTGCCCGGGCACGTCGACAAGCTCGCGGATGGTGGGGCGCTCATCGCCAGCTTCGGCTTTGGTTGTGCTTAATACGCCTTTGGGTTTATTGAGCGCAATGGTCAGGGCTTGGGCAGCGACAGCGATGCGCGCGCCATCCACCATAATGACATCCCGCGCCGGGTCGGCTTTTGCGCCCAGCGAGACGATAGCGCCATTCACCTGCACCCGTCCCTGGCGGATGATCTCTTCACAAGCGCGCCGCGAACCGATATCGGCTTGCGCCATGATTTTTTGCACTCGTTGGCTTGGCACGGTCGGATTCTTTCCTTTTTCCCACCACAATAATAGGCGAGCAATGCCCGGCGCGCTAGGGAAAGCCTGGCTGGGCTAGTCGGTCTGTTTGTCGGTGACGATGAATTGCAGCGGGATGCCTAATAGCAGCCGCGTCTGCGCCACCAGCGTCGGCAGCGCCACCACAAAGAGCGTCAGCACCAGCATGAAAGGGATGCTCAATAGCTCCAGCAGCGATTCCGCCAGTGTATACGGGGCGATGCGCGCTGGGCGGATGCGGTAATCCTGCACCTGAAAGACCACCACCAGCACGACCATAACCAAGCCCGAGACCGTCAGCATAAGCCAGGCGGGGTGGCTTGCCGCCAAGCCCTGCAGCAGGTAACTCAATTTGTCGCCGGCTTCCAGCATGGCTTGCACCTGGATGGGCGCGATATCCGGATGAAAAAAGACCGGCAACTGCGAGCCGACTGTCAGGATGACCCAGCCCGCGCCCGCCAGCAGGATATCATGCGCGATGCGCAGCAGCAGCTTGAGCGAATTGCCGGAGACGATCTGCGGATTCTCGATCAGCTTTGCCAGCATATAGCCGACTTCTTTGCTGCCCCAGGCGTGCCGCAGCGTCTGGCTGTAGCGGTTACGGATGGAGTCGATGATATTGGTGCCCGTGGTGGAATCAGCCAGGAAGGGCAGGTAGATATGCTGCAAGCTTACATGACCGCCAGTAGCGAAGTAGGCTTTGATCCACATATGCCATTCATCGG
Source organism: Chloroflexota bacterium (assembly GCA_009840575.1). Taxonomy (GTDB): domain Bacteria; phylum Chloroflexota; class Anaerolineae; order Aggregatilineales; family Phototrophicaceae; genus UBA6055. Next base: position 21,791 of record VXNO01000003.1, read on the forward strand.
CGATGACATCCGTATCCCAGTTGCCGCTTTGTTCCAGCAGGCTCAAGCTGAGTGAGTAGGAGGACATGGGCATCGCCATCCACCAGGGCGCAGCCAGGTAGGCCAGTTCAAAGGCGCTGGCATAGGTATTGATGATGCGCATGAGCGGGTTGACCTGCCAGATATTGCCATGATAGCGGATGGGCGCTTGCCAGAACTTGCGGTGACGGTCTTCGCTGGTGGCGAAATGATAGGTCAGCGCGGCGAAATGATTGTTGTGCCAGCGCGTATCGGCATCCATGGTAGTTACGACGATGTGGTCGGTATCCAACCCATAATCGGCGACGACATTCTCGAAGAAGCGGTTGACCGCCCAGGATAAATTGGCGGATTTGCATTGCATCTCGCCCAGCAAGCCGCGTGGATGCACGGTGAAATGCACTTTGGAGAATTGATCGGCATATTGCGCGTGCAGGCTCTGCGCCTTTTGATAGCTGCCCGGCTCGGCGGCTTCCATCGCCAGCAGCACCGAAATCTGCCTGCGCGCATCCCGCTGCTGGCTCAGGCTGTCCAGGGTGCGGTGCAGCACTTTCATCGATTCATTGTAATTGGGGATGATGACCAGATGATGCACGCGCTCCCATTCCAGCGAGGTCGCCCCCCGCTCATCCAGGTAGCGCTGATGCCAATCGACAGCTTCCCATTCGCGGATGCGCCGCATGCCCATGACATTGGCGATACCCGCCAGCAAAAAACGCAGCGCCGTATAACAAGCCACCAGCGCCGCTGTCAGCATCAAGGTCAAGGGAAAGGCGACTGCGCTGGAAATGGAAACCAGCAGCGCCAGCCAGGCGATGAAGCCGGGGATGCCATCCAGCACGCGCTCCGGGATCGGCGGCAGCGGCGCGCCCCGCCATATAGAACGACCCACTTCGGAAGGGCGGGGCGGGCGTGGGTTGCCAGAAAGATAGGGCATGGCACTTGCTTTGCTTGCTGGCTGCGCATTTCGCTGCCTATCATAACATAGGCAAGGAGGCAGGCTAGCTAGCCCGGGCAATCGCTTCAAATGACCAATTTACACAGAGAACATAGAGAGCGCAGAGGTTTTTCTGGAATTATTCCTGTAGTTTACCTCTCAAAAATAGATTAGGTTGCCAAAAATATAGCTCAATGTGACAATAATCCTCAATATAACCATAATTCTATTGCTTTTCTCTGCGCCCTCGTTGTCCTCTGTGTTGAAATGTACTGCCTTGCGTTTTGATGCGATTGCCCTGCCTATTGCCCGTTATTCTGCCCATCGCCTCCGCCAAATCTGGGTATACTGATAAACAGCCAATGGGTAGTCTGTGAGTTCGAAAGTGCAGCAGCCAAGCAATTCGCTATCCACCAATCCGAACGAAGCCTACCTGCCAGCGTCGCGGGCATCCGCCGATGAAGTCATCCGCTCGTTGGATGATGCGCCGCCAGAGTTCGATTTTTGGCAGGACCTGCGCGAAAGTATGCCGCCTTGGATCAGCGAGGTGGTCGGCTTCGCGCTGATTGTCTTCGGCATCTTGTCCTTCATTTCGCTGTTTTTGGCTGGCGATGCTTTGGTCGCGGTCAGTTGGGCGGCTATGTTAACTTCGCTCTGCGGCGATGGCGCGGTCTTCATGGCGGCAGCCTTATTTGCCATGGGCGCGGTATTGTGGCTGCCCAAAGCCGGTATCCACATCTCGCTCAGCGCCGGGCGCATGTTGGCGCTGGAGCTGGCGTTTTTGTCCTTGTTGGCGCTCTTGCACCTGGGCAGCGGCGAAAGTGAATTGCGGGCATTGGCGCGCTCTGGCGGTGGCGGCGGCATGATCGGCTGGGGATTGAGTTACCCCTTCTATTGGGTCATGGGCAGGGAGCTGGCGCTGGGGTTTTATGGGCTGGTCGTGGGGCTCGGTAGCATCGTCGCATTGGGCTTGCGCGGCAGCATGATAACGCAGGCATTGGCGCGCCTGGGCAACCGACTGCAGCGAGTGAGCAATCGCGCCGAGCCTGAAACACCTCCGCCAAGTGACCATGTGCAGGAAGTCTACAGGCAATTGGTCGACCAGCCCGGCTATCGCAAGCCCATTATGCGCATCCGACCCAACCCCGACAGTCCGCCCGACCAGCCTGTGCCGCAGCCGGAAAATGGCGGCGCCGCCCCCGTGATCGAGCGCATCCGTCCCAATCCGCGCCCGCAGCCAGCCGCCACGCCCGAAGCGCCAGCAGACGACCTGCCTGAGCCAGCGGCGGAAGACCTGCCAAGCATTAACGAAAATGTGGCCAAGCGGCGGGCGCGCAATGCCGCTATCCGCCGTGAAAATGCCCCGGTCAACTATGCGGAAATCTGGCGAAGCTCGCTGCCGGGCATGGGCAGCCTGACCGCGCTGGACTTAAAGCTGCCCGACGCAGAGGAGACCGAACACAACGCGCGGCTGATTGAAAATACGCTGCTGGAATTTGATCTCGATGTAACGGTCGCGGAGGCGCAAGTTGGCCCCACAGTGACGCGCTATGCGCTGCAGCCCCACAAAGACGATGGCAGCGAGCGCATTCGCATGAGCAAGATCGCCAGCTATGCGCGGGACCTGGCTTTGGCGCTGGCGGCGAAACAGCTACGCATGGAAAGCCCGGTGCCAGGCACGAACTACATGGGCATCGAAGTCCCCAACCGCGAGCCAAGCACAGTCGCGCTGCGCAATCTGCTACAAAGCGAAGACTATCGCCAACAGACAGCAGCGGGCGCGGCGCTGGGCATCCCCCTAGGCAGGGATGTAACCGGCCTGCCGGTCGGCTACGACCTGGCGCAGATGCCACATTTGCTCATCGCCGGCGCGACTGGCGCTGGCAAGTCAGTCTGCATAGCGGCAATCGCGACCTCGCTGCTGATGCAATTCTCACCAGCCGAGTTGCGCCTGGTGATGCTCGACCCAAAGATGGTGGAGCTGGCGCGCTTCAATGGCATCCCGCATTTGCTGGGGCCTGTGGAGATTGTGCCGGAGCGCATCGTGGGCGTGCTGAATTGGTGCGTGCGCGAGATGGAACGACGCTACAAATTGCTGGAACGAAGCGGCGTGAAGCACCTCGATGAGTACAACAACAAGCTGGCTGTCCCCGTCCCCGCAAGCGAGCGGCTGCCGCGCATTGTCATATTGATAGACGAAATCGGCGATTTGATGCTCACCAGCCCGGAAGAAACGCAAGAGTCGGTTGCGCGCCTGGCGCAAAAGGCGCGGGCAGTCGGCATGCACCTGATAATCGCCACTCAGCGTCCCAGCGTCAATGTCATCACGGGCGTCATCAAAGCCAACTTCCCGACGCGCATAGGCTTTGCGGTGGCAAGCAGCGGTGATTCGCGGGTGATTCTTGATCAAGTCGGCGCGGAGAACCTCTTGGGGCGCGGCGATATGCTCTTCTTGTCGCCCGATTCAACGGCTCCGCGGCGCATTCAAGGCTGTTTTGTATCCGAGGACGATGTGCGCGAGGTCGTCCAGCACTGGCGCGATGAGCTAATCCTCCGCGAGCGAGCGGGCGTGCTCCCCGCCCAGAGCGGCGCGCCTTGGGAAGACGCGTTGAAACGGCGGCAATTCCTCAGCGAGACCGACCCCATGCTGGAAGAAGTGCTGCGCCTGCTAAGCGCTACCGGAGAGGCATCGGCATCCTTGCTCCAGCGCAAGCTCGGGCTGGGCTACCCACGCGCCGCCCGCATCATCGACCTGCTGGAAGAGCTGGGCGCAATCGGCGCAGAGACAGGCGCGGGGCGCAGTCGCCCGGTCATCATTCCGCCCGAGGTGGACCCGCTGCAATTTGTGCTCAGCCGCTATCAGCCCGGTAAATCGGCAATATAAACCCAATGACAAAGCAGTCCGCAGATAATCGCCGCAGCATCCCCCAAGTCAACCGCTTGCTGCGCGGCATCATCGAAACCGAGACCCTTGAGCAATACTTCTGGACCAGCGGGCTAATCCAAAGACTTCACCAGTCCAGCCTGGGACACTGCTATTTCAACCTGGTGGATGGCCAGGCGAGCATTCACTGCATGCTGCATGAAGAACGGCGCGGCGGTATCCATTTCCAGCTGGAGAATAACCTGGAAGTCGAGGTCTTTGGCGATGTGCAATTTTACGCGCCGCGGGCGAGTGTACAGATTATGGTGCGCGATATTCGTTTGGGCGGGCAAGCCGCATTTGTCAAGCCCGCCATCGACAGGCTGCGCGAGGCTGGGCTGTACCCGCCGCGGGAGCGACCGCCGCCCCAGCGCATCCGCCGCATCGGCTGCATCACCGGGCGCAGCAGCCGCGCCATTGGCGACTTTGAAACGACGTATCAAAGTATGGGCGAACGGGCTGTCCTGGCACCGCTGCGCTGGCAATATACGCATCTTCATGGCGAGCGCGCCCCACAGTTAATCGCCGATGCCATCCGCGCGCTGGATGCGACTGCCGATATCGACGCCGTCGCAGTTATCCGTGGCGGTGGCAGACGAGACGACTTCGCCGCCTTTGAATCCTTCGCCGTCGCCCAAGCCATCAGCCAATGCCAGACCTATATCATCACCGGCATCGGGCATCACCACGACCAAACTTTGTCTGACCTGGTTGCTGACCACGCCGCCGCCACCCCGACCGCCGCCGCGCAC
>VXNO01000013.1 GCA_009840575.1 Chloroflexota bacterium
GCTAGACATACGCGTCGCTGATATGTCCCTGCCGACTTGTGTTATGCTCACGGCAGGCAGACAGGAGAATTAAATCATGCGCGAAGCGATCATGGACAGGGCGGCGCAGGTTGACGAGCGGCGCGGATATACCGTCGCGGATTTTGATTGGCTGCTGCAAATGCCCGAATACGCCGACGGCAAGTTTGAGCTCATAGAAGGAGAAATTATCACGATGGATCCAGTCGGTTTTGTCCATGGACATCGCGCCACTCGCATTGCGCGGCTGCTCGACGAATATGCCGAGCGCACAGGAACTGGCATGGTAACGACAGAAACCGGCTATTACAGAGCAGGCGATGGTGAAACCCTGCTCGCGCCTGATGTGGCTTTTACGCGCATGGAGAATCTGCCCAGCCCGGACTCCGAAGAATTTGTGCCTGTCATGCCCGACCTGGCTGTCGAGATTAAATCCCCCAACGATACTTTCGCTCACATGCGCCGCAAAGCCGAACTCTACCTGCGGCGCGGCACACAGATTGTCTGGCTGGTCTATCCCGAACGACGCGGCGTCGAAGTCTGTACTTTGCAAGAAACTGGCGAAATCGCGCGCGAATTCATCACTGAAGATGGCTCGCTGAGCGGCGGGGATGCGCTGCCGGGCTTCGTGCTGGAGCTGCGCCGCCTGTTCAGCTAGTGACGCAAAGGAGGATTTTTATGGCAGAGATGCTCGCGCCAGCGCGCCCCAGAGAGCAACACAGGTATACCGTCGCAGATATGGCATGGATGGCGCAACAGCCCGAATACGCCGACTGCCGCTTTGAGTTGATTGAAGGGGAGATGGTCGATATGCCGCAGCCCAACGAGCTCCATGCCTATCTGGCGGACGAAATCTACTTCGCTATTCGCCTCTATCTCATGGAACACAATTTGGGCAGGGTAGTCCGCGAGTCTGGTCACTATATGTTGGCTGACGAAGCGACTCTGCTTGCGCCCGATGTGGGCTTTCGGCGCATTGACACTGCGGCACATCCCCCAGCAAGCCGCTGGGTGGCGCAGATGCCCGACCTGGCTGTCGAGATTAAATCACCCAACGATACTTTCGCCCACATGCGCCGCAAAGCCGAACTCTACCTGCGGCGCGGCACACAGATTGTCTGGCTGGTCTATCCCGAACGACGCGGCGTCGAAGTCTGTACTTTGCAAGAAACTGGCGAAATCGCGCGCGAATTCATCACTGAAGATGGCTCGCTGAGCGGCGGGGATGCGCTGCCGGGCTTCGTGCTGGAGCTGCGCCGCCTGTTCAGCTGACTTTCGCAGGGCACATTGCGGACGTTGAGGCGGTGGAAACAGCGCCAGACCGCATATTCACGGCTCATTGAAATCGCCGCCGCTCATGCTACACTGCTTATGCGGAAATCAGCCAATCTAAGGAGACAAAATCGGATGAAACGCGCCTTGCTAATTCTCTTGGTCTGGCTGCTGGCCAGCGGGATCAGTTTCGCCGAATCAGAACAAGCGCTTGACCTGGAACATTATTGGCTGGGCAACGGACTCGAGGTAATCCTGGTGCGCGACACCTCGGCACCGACGGTCGCAGTGGATATCTGGTACAAAGTCGGCAGCGCCAATGACCCCGCCGGCAAAAGCGGCTTCGCCCATCTCTTTGAACACATGATGTTCGAAGGCTCGCCACATATCCCCAACAATGGCATTGATGCGTTGCTGGAGCCAGTTGGCGGCTCTTCCAATGCCTATGTCGGCAAGGACTACACCGCCTATTATGAGACGGTGCCTTCTCATCAGTTGCCGCTGGCGCTTTGGATCGAGGCGGATCGTATGGGCGGACTGGATGTAACGCAGGAAAACCTCGATAACCAGCGCGCCATCGTCATTGAAGAGCTGCAACGCAGCTACGACAACCAACCTTATGGCACAACGGTCAAGGCGCTTACGACCGCGCCTTATACCTACGCGCCCTATCAACGCCCCACCATCGGCAGCATTGAAGATATCAACAGCGCGCAGATTGACGATATCATCGAATTTCACCGTACCTATTACATCCCCAACAACGCCACCCTGGTCGTCGCCGGCGATATCGACTTCGCTACGACGCGCAGCTTGATTGATGAACTCTTTGCTCCCATCCCGCGCGGAGAGGAGCCGCCCGCCTTGCCGGAATATGTGCCGGTGGAGCAGGAAGAAGCGGAGTTTATCACCATTGAAGACCCCTTCATCAACCTGCCGGCGCTCGTCGTCGCCTATGAGATACCGCCGCTCACCCATGAGGACTTCCCCGCGCTGAACATATTGGCAAGCGTACTGAGCGTCGGCGACTCCAGCCGCCTGGCGAAGCGACTGGTTGATACCGGCAAGGCGCTGCAAGCCGACGCCTGGATTATTGACAACCAAGGCCCCGGTATCTTCGCCTTTATCCTGATTGCCAATGTAGGTATCGAACTGGCGGAGCTTGAAGCAGCCGCCTACGAAGAGTTGCAGACAATCATCGATAACGGCGTGCCGCAAGCCGAGCTGGATAAGATCATTGCCCGCATCCGCAGCGGCAACATCCTCGAACTGGAGACAGCGCTGGGCTTGGCGGAAAGCGTCCAGAGCGCGAACTATCATTCGGGCGACCCGCAGGCGATCTTCACGGGTATCAATCGCTATGCGGCGGTCACTAGCGAAGACATCCAGCGCGTGGCAAAGCAATACCTGGAAGCGGCCGACCGGCATGTCATCAATACGGTGGAAACCGATGCGGAAGCGCCGCCAGCGGTAGAGCCTTACGCCGCTACAGAAACCAGCGAGATGACGCCGGATTACCGCTATGTCATCGAACAGGCGGAGCCGCCACCGCCACTGGAATCAAACGAATTCAACCTGCCGACCATCACCGAAACCGTCATGAGCAATGGCTTGGAAGTGGTTGTGATTGAGCAGCCCAATATGCCTATCATCTCGCTGGATGTCTATTTCGCCGGCGGCTCAACCGCGCAACCGACAGACTTGCCGGGCTTGGCTGGCATCACCGGCTACTTGATATCGCGCGGCACAGCGACGCGCAGCGCCCAGGACATCGCCGGCGCGATTGAGCAAGTCGGTGGCGCTATCAATAGCGTTGGCAGCAGCGACTACCTGCAATTGGGCGTATTCGCCCTGATTGAAGATGCCGACCTGGCTTTTGAGCTGCTCGCTGATATGACCCTCAATGCCAACTTCCCCGAGAACGAATTCGAACGCGAGCGGGCGGAATGGATCAGCAGCCTGGAAGCCAACATGGCTGAACCCGGCTTTGTTGCCAGCCGCATCCACAATAATCGGCTCTATGGCAGCGAGCACGGCTATGGCAATCTCTACACATTCGCATCGCTGGAGGCCATCACCCGCAATGACATCGTCGCTTTTTATGAATCGCGCCGCCAGCCAAATAACGCTGTGCTGATTATCGCTGGCGCAATCAGCGTCGCAGACGGTCTGGCTTATGCCGAAGAGCGCTTCGCGGATTGGGAAGGCAGCGCCGAAGCTCTCAGCTACCCGGCGCTGCCGGAAAACAGCGGGCTACAGATATTGCTGGTGGACCGCCCCGGCAGCACACAAGCCGAATTCCGCCTGGGCAATATCGCCGTCCAGGGCGCCAGCCTCGATTACTTCCCGGCGCGCGTGCTGAACCATGTTCTGGGCGGCACATTCTCCTCGCGCCTGGTGCAAAATATCCGCGAAGAAAAAGGCTATACCTACAGCATCTATTCCTATTTCGGCTATCCGGCCGATATGGGGTCTTTCGTGGTTTCGGCGGCGGTGCGCAACGATGTCATCGCAGAGACCTTGCAAGAAGTCTTCAAGGAAATCGAGCGCATCCAGACTGAGCCGCTCACAGACGAAGAAATCAACGCCGCCCGTGATGGCATTGTTGGCGAGTTCGTCTTTGGGCTCGAGAGCTATCAAGACTTCGTCGGGGCGGTGGCATCCTACAAGAATCGCGGCGTCGAGATCGACCGCCTCAGCAAATGGCTGGGCTATATCAAAGCGGTTTCTACGCAGGATGTGTTGGATACCGCCAATGCCTACATCCACCCCGACGACTTCGTCCTGGTCGTGGTCGGCGATGCCAGCGCAATCCAGACATCTTTGGAGACGTTGGGCGAAGTTACGCTTGTCGAAGCGGAATAGCCGGCCCACCCCTTCCCGCGAATCATCAGGGGAAGGGGTACATACTCAATGTGAACAGGCGCAAATAGTGTAGCGCCAGGAAGCTGGACACCAAGCCAAGAGGGTATAGTTAGGCAAGCAATCGCGAAAAACCATACCCAACTGGCAAACTGCGAAAACACAATCCAAGGAGGCTCCGACATGGCGAAGACAGACGGCGAGCGGCAAACAACGCTCATATTGGACGAAGGCTATGAAGACGCGGTGGCGGCGCTGGCGGATGAATTCCCGACGCTGCAACTTGTAACACAGCCGGCCGGCCAGGTTCAATGCCTCATCGCGCAGGCTGCCCCGGTGGATGCGGCGCTGCTGGATGAGCTGCCCAGCCTGCATACAGCGCTGAAGCTAGGGCGCAGCTATAGCAACTTTGACATGCCCGCCCTGCGCCAGCGCGGCATCAATTTCGCCTTTCAGCCGCGCAAAGGACCTAACTGCGTGGCGGAGCTGGCGCTGACGCTCATCCTGGCGCTGAGCAAAGACCTGGTCAACGGGCACGAGGCGGTGGCTATGGGCGCTTATCGCTATCGCGGCTTGACGCCTGAGCTGACCTCACAGCGCAAAATCGCCTTCCACTGGATGAAAAACCAGCGCGTGCACGAAGTCAGCGGCAAGACGCTGGGCATCATCGGCATGGGCGAGATTAGCTGCGAGCTCGCGCGGCGCGCCAGTGTGCTGGGCATGCGCAATATCTATTACAAGCGCAGTCCGCTTTCGCCCGAGCTGGAAGCGGCGTTTGACGCCAGCTACGCCCCGCTGGACGAGCTGCTGCAAGAGAGCGATTATGTCTGCGTGGCGGTGCCGCATACAGCCGAGACCGAGCGCATGATCGGCGCGCGGCAACTGGAACTGATGAAGCCCAGCGCCTATCTGGTGAACATCGCCCGCGGCGGCATCCTGGACGAAGAGGCGCTGATCGACGCGCTGGTGGAAAATCGCATCGCCGGGGCGGGCTTGGATGTCTTCACTTTCGAGCCCCTGCCCACCGAGAGCCCCTTAACCGCGCTGGACAATGTCATCTTGTGCCCGCATATCGGTGGCGGCACCGGCACGACCCGCGAAATTGAACTGCGCGGCGGGCTGGAGAAATTGTGCGCGGCGCTGGCTTAATTCATCGCGCAGTCTATCAATTCAGTGGCACCTCGCTGACCAGGAAGGCGGCGATATAGCCTGTGCGGCCGCCGGGCAAGCGCAGCTCGAACCAGTCGCCGCTGGCGTCCAGCACATCCAGCGGGTCGCCAGCCTGGAAGACTGCCACCACGCCGCAATCGGTGGAGCCGCAGCTGCGCACATTGGCGTAACCATCGACATCCACAAACCAGGTCTGCGATGCGCCAATGCCTAGCGCCACTTCGATCGCGCCTAGCTGCGTGCCTAGCTCGACAATGGCGCTGGGCAAAGCCAAGGTGTAGGGTATATCGACAGCGGCTGCGCCGGCCGATTCCAACTGGATAGCCGCCACAAAGTCGCTGGCGATGCCGCGCATCCGCATGCCCAGCCGGGCAGCCTCTTCACAACGGGGCAGGTAGTCCCAAAGCAAGCTGCGGAAAGCCGCCGCCGCCTGTTCCAGCGCTGGCTGCTGGGCGCTGTCGAGGACGGAAAATGCGGCGCGCAGCAAGCTGTGGTAGGCGGGGCTGACATAGGCGATGAAGAAACGCAGGTCAGCAGAATTGCACGCGGCGGGCTGGCTGGCGAGCGGGGCGCTGGCGCGGGCAATTTCCAGGCGCAGCAGCGCCTCATCCAGGCGGGCTTGGCTCTCCATAGCCGGCGCGCCCAGCCATTCGTCCAGCCGCCAGTGCGCCGTGAAGACTTCGGCGCAGGCGGGCAAGCCAGACAGCGCGCTATCGCGGTAGTCCAGATGCATTTGGCTGCGCTGCAAAGCATCGCCAGTCGCTGTGAAAGCGGCGAGGTCGTCCTTGTCGATAGCCGCAAGCGCCGCATCCAACTGCTCGCGGCTGCAAGCGGGCAAGGAGCGCCTTGCTAGCGGCTGCCCAGCTGCGCCCGCGGTAGATGGTGCCCGCCAGGCGGCGACCCGCTCGCGACTGACCTCTGCCAGCACGATGAATGGATTCTGCGCGGCTGGCACGCCCACAAAGGCGAAGCTGAGGCTGGTCATGCTATCGGTGATGGCGGCATTTATCGCTTGCGCCAGGGCGACCGCCTCAGCGCAAAGCGGCAGCGCAGGCAACCTTTCCGCGCGCCAAGCCAAACGTTCACCCAACAGGGCAGAAAATGCCTCGCGATTGTTCAAATTGTCAGCGGACGTCAAGAGCCGCGGTAAGTCGGCGGCGGCTTCTGTATAGGCGTTAAGCTGCTGCGCTTCGCAGTTGGGCAGTTGTCGCTGTTCGGGCGTTTGCGCTTGCGAGCGGTCAATGTTGAATATAGTCGCCAGGCGGTCGTTGAGCAACTGGTCGCGGTCGGGCAGCGCCAGGTAGGGGTTGTTGGCGGGCGGCGTACCCGCCAGTTCCAGCGCGGCGCGGGCGGCAAAGTCGCCCCCCAGCTGCACGAGCAGCTCGCCAAATTCCAGCGCTTCGGCGCATTGCGGCAACTGCGCAAGGGTAGCGAAGCGGTCATTTGTATATTGCTGGCTGTATGCCATCAGTGCCGCAAAATCGGCTGGAGCCTCGGCAAAACGCGCTTGATAATCGACAACCAGGTCGAAGACGCTCAGGAACTCTGCGCGCGTGCAGATAGGCAAGTCGGGCTGGGCACGGCTGATTGGCAAAGCGACGGATAGGCAAAGAACGAGCAAGCTGACAAGAACACTGCGGCGCATGGCGCATCTTTCGTTGCGGGTAGCTTAAACTTGAGCGGATTTTAGCATAGCCTGCTTGGGTCTACCCCCCTCAATCCCCCCGTATCAAATTATTCACCTGCCTCAGCCGTGAGTCTCTGTGATGAATTAAGTTTGCCGAAAATGCGGCAGCGCCTGCCTGCCCAGCGTCTGGATGGCAGCCAGGATATCGGGGCCCAGCGGCGGGCCAAAGCTGATATGCCGCGCGCCCATGGCGACCAGCCCTTCCAGCCGCTCGATCAAGTCGCTGTCCGTGCCCGCGATGCCGATGCGCAGCATGGCCGGCGTCACCATGTCTCGCGCCTTCGCCACATCGCCCTCGACATGCCAGGCGCGGCGGATCGGCTCAAAGTCGGCGCGGCTCAAGCCCAGCTGCGACAGTATCAGCGGGCTCATGGCGTGTCCATAATAAGCGATTTTCTCCGCCAGCGTGGCTTCCGCCGCCCGCTGATCGTCAGCAACCGAGCACCAGATGCAAGCCGCCAGGTCGATATCCGCCAGTGAGCGACCTGCCCGCGCCAAACCTCGCTGGATGTGTGGCAAGACGCCGGCATAATGCTCAGGCGGGAAGAGCAGCGGCAGCCCGCCATCCGCCAGCGCGCCGATCTCTTCCAACATGCGCGGACTCATCGCGCCCAAATAGATAGGCACGCGCCGCCGAACCGGGAAGCGCAGCCAAGCCTCATTCGTCCATTGCAGCGCCTTGCCTTGGGTCTGGGCATTTTCGCCCGCCGTCAGCTTGTTGATTGCTTGCGCCGCCTCGACCACCGTCGTGCGCGGTAAACCCTGCTCTATGCCCAGCCAGCGCAGAAAGTCCGCCGCGCCCGCCGAAAGCCCCAACAGAAAGCGCCCATCGCTATACTCATCCAACGTGGCCGCGAACATAGCCAGCTCGGCTGTGTGCAGGGTGTAGGGATTAAAGATGCAACTGCCGATCTGGATGCGCTCGGTGGCTGTCGCGATAGCCGTCAAGATGACGGACGCGCTGCGCAGGAAGAGATCGTTGCTCACCCAGAATTGATCGAAGCCAGCCGCCTCCGCCGCGCGCGCATAGCGCATATAATCGCGCACCGGCAGGTCGTTGTTGAAGCGCAGGCTGAAGATCATGGCGAGGCGATGATGGCTTCAGCTTCGATCTCGACCAAATAGTCGGAGCCCACCAGCGCCGCTACATAGAGCAAGGTATTGGCGGGGCGGATCTCGCCGAAGACTTCGCCATGTACGCGGGCGACCGCCTCCCAATCGGCATCAGGTGCCAGATAGACGCGCGTGCGCACGACGTCGCTCAGGCTCGCGCCAGCTTCCCGCAAGGCGGATTCGATCTTTTTGAGAATGAAAGCCGTCTGGGCGGCGCTGTCGCCGATGCCGACGACCGTGGCCGCGCCATCGGTCGCTGTTGTGCCGGAGACATGAATGAGGTTGCCCAAACGTACCGCCCGCGAATAACCCGCGATGCGCTCGTATTCTGTGCCCGAAGAAACGAGTTGTCGAGTCATGTGGGAGGATCCTTGTCTGAGTTGCCCAGGCAATTTTGCCCAGCCCGCGCCAGAATTGCCACCGCGAATAATAAAACAGCCCCGCGCTGTGGCGAGGCTGATGATTATGCTGCTGGGTGCTATTGCTTGCTTAGAACATGCCTCGGCAAACCTCAGGGTCTGACTTGCACAGTCGCCGAACTGGGCGAACCGACCGTGTAGCCCCAAGTGGGGTTACCAGCGAATTTCCCTCTACTGTCCTTATCGCCGGGAAGCAGCTTGACCGTGACGCTGCCAGAGGCGCCTGCGGGTACGCGATGTCTGAAACTCGCATTTCCCGTGAAAGGTATGCGGATCACCTTGTTATAGATAACACAGATATTGGCACCGCATTCTGAAAAAGCGCGGACGTACCCATGTCACCGGTTAACCTTACTCGCGCATGGACCAACATTTTGGAGGAGCCAGACCAACCCGGGTTGCCACGAATATTGAATCTCATCTTCGGGGCAGGTCTTGCATTTTCACACCAATAGTTGGTGGAGAAGTAGCGGGAGTAGTTTGAGTCGTTGGGGTTGCCCACAACGCATCGTCTTGTTTGTGGGGCATAGGCGCTGCTCGCCCTGTAAAAATTGCAAGTTTTTCGTGGATGTGGCGAATATGATTAAACGCAGTCTTCAGCCAGCCGCGCCACAGCCAGCGCGCAGCCCCAGGACAGCGTGAAACCGATGCCGCCATGTCCATAATTGTGGATGATGCGCCTCTGGTTGCGCCGCTCAGCTTCCAGGCGCACCGCATGCCGGCCCGGGCGCAAGCCAACGCGCGAGCGCAACACTGTCGCGCTCGCCAGCCCCGGCTCAATCACCCCGCAGCGCGCCAGGATATCAGCTGATTCGTCCTTGTCCACTTCCCGCCGCCAATCGCCCGCTCTTTGCGTGCCGCCCAGCAGGATGCCATCGTCGCGGGGGAATAGGTAGGTGAAGGCGCTTTCATCCATGTAGCCGCTGCCGATTTGCCCGTCTACCAGCAGAGTCTGCCCGCGGATGGGCTGAACAGCCGGGTCATCCGCCAGCCGGCGCGCGCCCACGCCACTGCAATTTACGACCAGATTCACCTCGTCCAGCAGCTCGTCCAGCGAGTCGATGTGGCGCAGGTCAAAGACGCCGCCCTCCGCCAGGAACTGCTCATGCAAGCGCTGCAAGTAGCGTGGCGGCGCGACGATAGGCAGATCCATCACCATGCCGGCTTGGCTGCCCGCTGGCAGTTGCGCTATTGGGATGCGCGCATAGAATGGCAACTGCGCGGCGAACCAGTCATCGGGCTGGGCATGGGGAAAGACTCTGCGCACGCGCTGCAAGGTTACGCCGCTGCCCGGCTCTTGGCACAGCGCCAGCAAGCGCTGCAAGGTGCCTTCCGCCCAGCGCATCATGCGCCCCGCCAGCCCGCCGCCCGCCCAGATCGCGCCAGCCGCGGCTGAAGTCGTGTCTTGTGGCAGTTCGCGCGTGATGAGCTGGACTGTGTGTCCACGCTGCTGCAAAGCCAAGGCGCTGCTCAAGCCGATGACTCCCCCGCCGATGACGATGATCTCGGGCATGATTATCCTCGTTGCGCTGATGACTCATGCTGATAGCGCGGATTGTAGCGCAGATGGCTATGGCGCATATCCAGCCTTTATCGTCTGCCGCGATACCGCTATGGTAAAGTGCGAAGTCCGCCGCCAGTGACTAAGAAAGCGCGCGCCAGCCCTTTATCGTATGGCAAAAATTGCTTTAGAAAGCCTCCTGCCCAAGAAAAACCTGTCCAACAGCTCCCTGTTGCGCAGCTTCACCTTTCTGAAGAAATACCGCGGCATCGCGCTGGGCGTCTATGGCTTGGCGCTGGTGACCAACGGGCTGGCGGTACTCATCCCGCAGACCATCCGCTGGATCGTCGATGCCGGCATCGTGCAGTGCGATATGCGGATTCTGCTGGCGGCGCTGGTCGGCTTGTTGCTGCTGAGCCTGGGCAAGGGCGGCGTCGACTTTGTGCTGGGGCGCTGGACGGAAGTGGCTTCGCAGGGCGTCGCCTACGACATCCGCAACGCCATCTTTGAGAAGTTAAGCTCGCTGTCCTTTTCCTACCACGACCGCGCCCAGACCGGGCAGTTGCTGGCTCGGTCTATCTCCGATGTTGAGCGCATCCGCTTTTTGACCGGGCGGGCGATCCTGCGCCTCTTCCAGTCTTCCACGCTCATGCTGCTGACATTCGCCGCGCTGCTGTTGATGAACCCGTTGCTGGCGCTGCTTTCGATGCTGCTGATGCCGCTGATGGCTTATGTGGCTTTTCGCTTTGGGCGCATCTATCGCCCGCTGTCGCTGGATTTGCAACATCAACTGGCGGAGATGACCACAGCGCTGGAGCAAAATCTGCGCGGCGCGAAGATCGTCAAAGCCTTCGCCCAGGAAGACGCCGAGGTCGCGCGTTTTGATGCCAAAAACCAACATTGGGCGGATTTGGCGGCGCGGCAAGTGCGCGTGGCGGCAAAGCATATCCCGCTGCTAGACTTCATCGCCAGCCTGAGCACGGTGGTCATCATTTGGCTGGGCGGGCGACTGGTCATCGAAGGTGGCTTGAGCCTGGGCGAGCTGGTGGCATTCACCACCTACCTGGGCCAGTTGGTTTCGCCGGTGCGGCGGCTGGGCATCATCGTGCCAGCAGTGGCGATGGCATCAGCGGCGGGCGAACGGATTTATACGATCCTGGACGCGCAGTCGGAAGTAGTTGACGCGCCGGATGCCCTGCCGCTGCCGCCCATCAAAGGGCAAGTGCGCTTCGAGAAAGTCGCCTTTGCCTATTTTGACCAGCGACCGGTGCTGGACGGGCTTAGCTTCAGCGCGCAGGCTGGCGAGGTGGTGGCGCTGCTGGGCGCGACCGGCAGTGGAAAATCCACCATCATCAACCTGATCCCGCGTTTCTACGATGTAACCGGCGGGCGCATCCTGGTCGACGGGCATGACCTGCGAGATGTTACTTTGAATTCCCTTCGCGACCAAATCGGCATTGTGCTGCAAGAGTCGGTGCTCTTCGCCGCCAGCATCCACGAGAATATCGCTTTTGGCTTGGACGTTGTAACGGACGCCGAGGTGATCGAAGCTGCCAAAGCCGCCCAAGCCCACGACTTCATTATGCAGATGCCCGATGGCTATGCCACCGAAGTCGGCGAGCGCGGCGTGACCTTATCTGGCGGGCAGAAGCAGCGCATCGCCATCGCCCGCGCCTTGCTGAAAGACCCACGCATCCTGCTGCTGGACGACGCCACTTCCAGCGTGGATACCGAAACCGAGCGCTTGATCCAACTGGCGCTGGAGCGGCTCATGCAAGGGCGCACTGCCTTCATCATCGCCCAGCGGCTGAGCACAGTACGGCTGGCGGACAAGGTGCTGGTCTTGCAGGGCGGCCGCGTGGCAGCAGCGGGCACACACACAGAATTATTGCGCAGCAGCAGTTTGTATGCAGAGATTTATCACCGCAACCTGCGCGCGTGAATCAACAGGCTAGAGCGCAGGATTGAGCTTGCTCATCAAGCTATGTAAACTCGACAACAAGATATTGACAATGACGATGACGAATGCGACTGGACAAGACACTGATGCGTCATGACTGGACTCTGCTATGTACTGAAGCGCAAGTTAGCGATACAGGCGCTATTGACTTGGGCAATGTATTTTCTACCTTTCAAGTCTATAGCCCGTTTAGCGAGCTGGAGCAGGTGGAAACCGTTTTGTTTGACCCGCCAGCGGTGTTGGCGTCTCATTGGACGGCTGAGTTTGAAAATGAACGGCGCGTTTACCCGGCAACAATTCAACTTTTTGCGCCGGGCGGCGATCGTGTCCTCTGGGAGAATGAGTCAAGCCTTGATTTTCGGGAGCAAGAAACTCGCCTGATGATGTATATTCTGCCGAGCATGCAATTTGTAGGGAGTGGCACCTATAAGTTTCATGTATTATTGGGTCAGTACGACGTGTTTGGCGAATGGGGCCGAGCGGCTCTGGCAATCAGCGAATGGAAAAGGAATTAAGGGATCATGTCAGTAGCACGTGGAAAGATTGGCGGGAATGTAGGAGTCACTGTAATTCATCATCCAACACCGAATATCAGATACGGTGATGACCCAGACGGGCCGCCCCTCAAACGGCTCGCGCCCAGGCGGCCACCCCAGAATCCCAAGTCGCCTGCGGAAAAGCTGCCAGAAGCCAAGCCAAGCGACAATGACGACTAATTCATAGCGCAAACCAGACAGCGGAGAGACATATCGGTTTTTCTATTGGCACGGCTAGCATCCGTTCGGGCGGACCGCGCGGCACACTGGACGCCTATGCCGATAAGGTCGAGGGGCGCAGCGTCGACCTGCGCGTCGCCTGGCAGTTACTGGTCTTCATCCGTCCTTATGCCTGGCGCATGCTGGGCGCATTTATCGCCATGCTGCTGGTCTCTGGCTTGACGCTGGCGGTACCATATCTGGTCAAGCTCGCCATTGATGGTCCCATCGCCGAGGGCGACTACGTTGCGCTGGACGAAGTCGCGCTGTTGATGCTGGCGGCTTTTGTCAGCTTGTACATGGCGGCTATGGCGCAGCGCTATCTGCTCAGTTGGGTGGGCCAGCGCGTATTGGCTGACCTGCGGGCGGCGCTCTTCCGGCACATCCAGGATTTGCCGCTTGCCTACCACGACCAGCACATCATCGGCGTAACGATATCGCGGGTCATCAGCGATGTCGGCGTCATCAATCAACTGCTTTCGCAAGGACTCATCACGTTGACGGGCGATAGCCTCTTGCTGGCGGGCATCGTGCTGGTCATGCTATCGCTGCATTGGCAGTTGGCGCTGATTACTTTCGCCATCATCCCGCTGATTGTGCTGGCGACTGCTTTATTCGCGCGGCGGGCAAAACGAGCCTTCCGCAATACCCGCGCCCGCAACGCCCACATGGTCGGCGGCCTGGCGGAGAACCTCAGCGGCATCCGCGTCATCCAGGCGTTTGCCAACGAAGACAGCGCTTCCGAAAAGTTCGACACGGTCAACCAAGCCAACCGCGATGCCCACATTGAAGCCATGTCCTTGTCTTTTATTTTCTTGCCAACGGTCGAGTTTCTGGGCGTGGCGGCCACAGCCATTGTGCTGCTCTTTGGCGGCTTGGGCGTGCTTCAAGGCAGTTTGACCCTGGGCACGGTCATCGCCTTTTTGGCGTATGTCAATCGCTTCTTTTTGCCCGTGCAAGAGCTGAGCCAGCTCTATGCCACCATGCAGACCGCCCTGGCTGGCGGCGAGCGCGTCATAAACCTGCTGCATACCGAGCCCGCCATCCGCGACAAAGCCGATGCCGTGCCCATGCCGCCTATCGAAGGGCGCATCAACTTTCAGCAGGTGCAATTCAGCTATCGGCAGGGCGAGCCGGTGCTGCGCGATATTGACCTGCGCATCCCGGCTGGCGCCATGGTGGCGCTGGTGGGCCCAACTGGCGCTGGCAAAACCTCGCTGGCTAACCTGGTGGCGCGCTTTTACGATGTCAGCGGCGGCTGCTTGCGCATCGACGGGCTGGACCTGCGCGATGTGCAACAGCGCTCGCTGCGCGCGCAGATGGGGCTGGTCTCGCAGGATCCATTCATCTTTGCGGGCACAATCGCCGATAACATCCGCTTTGGAAAACCCGCTGCGAGGATGGACGAGGTCATCGCCGCGGGCGAGCTGGCCAATGTCGGCGAATTTGTGAAGGAACTGCCTTTGGGCTACGACACCGAGATATTCGAAGATGGCGCTAACCTGAGCCTTGGGCAGCGGCAATTGATCTCGATCGCGCGCGCCATATTAGCCGACCCGCGCATCTTAATTATGGATGAGGCGACATCCAGCGTCGATATGCTGACCGAGGCGCTTATCCAGGATGCCCTGCGCAAGTTGCTGGCAAAGCGCACATCCATCGTCATCGCCCACCGCCTGAGCACCATCACCAGCGCTGACACCATCTGCGTGGTTGATGCCGGTCGCATCCGCGAAATTGGCGCGCACCAAGATCTGCTGGCGCGGCGCGGACTGTATTACGAGTTATATCAACGTCAGTTTGTCGAGGTGGCGGAAGAATCACTCAGGGCTTGATTTTATTATCCTGAGGCACCACCCAGATGCGGTTGGGCGGGAAGCGCACCTGCACCTCATCGCCAGCGGAGAGCGCGCCGGGCAAATCAGCGCTGCGCACAGCTTCCACCTCGTGCTCGCCCAGCGCGATTTTGTAGCGCGTGTACCTGCCCACATAGATGCGCTCGCGGATGCGACCGGGGACTGTGTTGTCGCTGGCTGCCTCATTCAGCCCGATCTGCTCAGGGCGGATGGTCAGCAGGACTTGCCCGCTGGGGGCGCTTTCTTTGCCGGTGGGCGCAAATTGAAAGTCGCCGATGCTGGTCCGCACCGTGCCATTTTGCCGTTTGCCCGCGATAAAGTTGACGCCGCCGAAGAAACGCGCCGCGCGCTGCGATATCGGGCGCTGATAAAACTCAGCCGGCGAGGCGAACTGGCGCAGCAAGCCATCAAACATCAGGGCGATCTGGTCAGCCAGCAAGACGGCTTCTTCCTGGTCATGCGTTACGAAGACGGTCGTAACCACCAGCTCGCGTTGAATGGACAGGATCAATTCGCGCATTTCATCGCGCAGATGGGCATCCAGGTTGCTCAGCGGCTCGTCCAGCAGCAAGACACGCGGCTCGGTGATCAATGCGCGCGCCAATGCCACCCGCTGCTGCTGCCCACCAGAAAGCTGTGAGGGGCGGCGCTTGGCGATATCGGGCAATTTGACCAGCGCCAGCATATCCGCCACGCGCTTTTGGATTTCGCGCTTGTTGACGCCGCGCATCTTCAAGCCAAAGCCGACATTCGCGCCCACCGACATGTAGGGGAAGAGCAGGTAATTCTGAAAGACCATGACCGCGCCGCGCCGCTCAGCCGGGATGGGTAGGATATCTTCGCCATCAAAGTGGATGCGCCCGCTGCTGGGTTGGATCAAGCCAGCGATCATCTTGAGGGTGGTCGTCTTGCCACAGCCGGAAGGACCTAAAAATGCCACCAGCCGCCCGCTGTCGATCTCCAGCGAGAAATCGTCCACAGCCGGCGCATTGCCACCGGGGTAGGTCTTGCAGATGGAATCAAGCGTAACGCGCGTCAAGTGACCCTCCTTACACAGCCCACAATCCCCCGAAAATTTCGGGGAGAAAGCGGGCTTGCGGAGGTGAATGAATCAAGCGGGGCAGCGGTGACTAGCCCTGCAAGACATTGGCTTCCCAGTCGGCTTCGATGAGCACCTGGTATTCGGCGGCAATGTCGGAGACCAGCGCGCCAGCCAGCCGGGCGGGGTCGGCAGCGGCATCGCCCAGGCTTTCCGAGGCGGCTTGCAGCGCGGCGACATCATCGGGGTCGCTAACACGGCTGACATCAATGCCATACGCCAAGCCAAAGCCATTCTCTGGCACGACTTGCAGCGCCTGCCTATCGGGGCGCAGGATCAGATCCGCCAAAACCAGCGCGGCGGCTTTGTTGGGCGCATTGTAGGGGATGGCTACATAGTTGAAGTCGCCGATCATGTTGTCATCGAAGCTGAAGGCACGGCTGCTGGGCGGGATGAGCCCGGATTCGATATCCACCGCAGCGCCGGTGATGCGCTGTGTCAAGGTGAAGTCGATCTCGCCATTGGCAAACAGCTCATGCAATTCGCCGATATTGGCGGGGTAGGTCTCGCCACCGCGCCACAGATTCTCTTCCCAGCTATTGAGCATGTCCCAAAGCGCCGGCGCGTGCTCATCATAGAGTTCCTGGTTGAAATCGCCGACCCACTGGGCTTGTCCGCCGCTGATTTCGAAGAGCGCCTGCTTGACGAAGCGCGTGCCCTGGAATGCGCCAGGACCAGGCGCGATATAGGTAAAGCGGCCGGGATTCATGCTGATCCATTCATCCAGCTCGGCATAGCTGCGCGGCAGGTCATCCGCGGACATGCGCGCCGAGTCATAGATGAAGTGGAATTGCGCGCCCGACCAGGGGCTTTCCATGCCTTCGACCGGCCGCCCGAAGTCCAGATTCAGCGCCGGGTTGTCCCAGTTCACATACACGCTGTTGGGAACGTTCTCCGCCCAGGGACCATAGAGCAGGTCGGCTTGCTTCAGGGTGAAGAAGTTTTCGCCGTTGATCCAGATGAGATCGACTGTGCCATCATCGCCCGTGACACCGGCTTCGGCTTCACTCAAGACCTGGTTGACGATGTCGATGGTATTGGCTGGTACGCGGTTGAGCGTGATGTTGTATTCCTCCGCCAGCGGACCGCCGTAGATAGTATCGACGAAGCCATTGATGGAATCAGAACCGCCCCACATATACCAGTTGACAGTCGCGCCATCGGCAGCGGCGACCACGGCATCCCAGCTATCGAAGCCCGGCGGCGGGTCCATCATGTCTTGCGCGCTGACCAGGCTCAATGGCAAGGCGAGCAGCAAGAGCAAAATCAGCAGTAATTTTTTCTTGTTCATGTTCTGTCCTTTTCTGGAACTAAATTGAATGGAATGGCGCAAGCGAAACACAGGCAGGCGCGCGCCTGCGATTATAACGCAGAATCAGTCCACTTGCAGATAATTCGTCAGCGGCAGGTGCTCGATAAGGCGCAATCCCTTCCAGGCGGCGACTTCCATCAGCTCGTCAGTTACATCGCCCTGTCCAACCGCAAAATGATGCTCATGCCCGCGCACCGTCAAGGTGTTGATGAGGTCCATCAGCGAGACCGGCTGCTTGTTGAGCTCGAACTGGGCGAACCAGCCGCGCGTGCCATCAAAGCCTTTCTTTTCGTGCTCGATGATGTCGGCGCGGATGACCAGCAGGCTGCTGCCGTCATCGCCGATGTAGCTGACTGTCGTCTCCTGCGCAGCGAAAACCTGGTCGCCCGCCACGCCGTAGGGTCCGTCATCGCCCTTGCGCCCCAAAGTAACATGGTCGACCCATTTGATGCCCTCGTCGTTGGCGAAGTGCCGCGGCGAAACGCCACAATGCCACATCAACATGGCTTGGGTCTGCGGGTCCAGCGCTGTCATATCCAGCAAAGTGGAGGAGCCGTGCCGCCCCGTCAGCAGGTTGAGCAGGTACATGCTGGCTGCGCCCAGCACATCGCCTTCGCAGCTGACCGCCAAGCCATTTTCGCTGCCCAGCCAGCTATAAGCCATGCACGGCGCGACGCGATAATAGGACTGGATGCTGGGCCAACATTGCACTGCCAGCGCCGCGTAATCATGCTCCGCTGCCAGGTCTCGCAAAGCCAGGTAGAGGCGAGTTACGCGGTCGAAAGCCGCTTCTTCGCTGACGGTGATTTCGCTGGCGGCTTGCTTGATTTCGCGGATGGTCGCGTTGACCGGCGCTTGGTCGTAGCCTTTGGCGCGCTGCACCAGCTCGCCCAGTTCATGCGGCAGCACGGCAATGCCCAGCCGGCTGCGCAGCAATCGTTCGTCGAAGATCATATCATTGAAGCCGGGCGACAAATTGCCCACCCAGCCGATGCGCGCCCGCTCGATATTTTTAACAGCCGTCAGCGCGCGGACAGTAACCGCAAAACGATCACGGAATTCAGCCGTCTCTATATGCCCGAAGAACCACTTGAAGGGGATATTTTCGTGCTTGAGATAGCGTTTAAGGATGGCGGCGAAGTGACTCATGGAGACCAGCGAATGGATTTTGATTTCACCGTCTTGTTCGGGGTCGGGCGTGCCCCACAAACCGAGGCGCGGCGCGGCTTTGACCAGTGGCAGCAACTGCTCGCCCATGCTGCAAGCGGCGGTTTGCAACAGCAGGAAGTCGATATTTTGCGCGCGCAATTGTTCGGCGGCGCGCACGGAAGCGGCTTCAGTCATCAACTCATCGGCGATGGCGACCAGCTCAAAGTCCAACTCGGCAGCCAATGCCTCCAGCCCGGCGATGGCGCGCGGACGTTGCTGATATTCGCTGGCGAAATATGACGCGATGGATGTGCCTATGTAACCGACGCGCAATTTGTGTTTTTTCATGCTTGCTTGCCTCTTTTCTAATTTTTTCTGCTATAGAAGTAAGACAAAGTAAGTGGCGCGAAAATCGATCTACCCCACCCCCAGCCCTTACCCCGAAGCATCGGGGAGGGGAGCCAAGGCAGGCGGAATCGTGATTCTGTATGGATTTCGCTGTTTATGCGAATGCGCGATGAAACCTTCCCCCCAATGCCTTGGGGGGACCGAGGGGGTAGATCGCTAGCGGCAAACTTTACAATTTCCATTCTCATGACTTACTTTGTCTTACTGAGGAGTCACTACATTGCCTGCCTCTGACTCGTCGGAGAGATTGAAAGGGGTTGCCGCCGCTGCGAATATCAGCGCGATGCTGCTTGCGCCGGGGTCGGCATGACCGATAGCCCGTTCACCCAGGTATTTGGCTCTGCCTTGCCGCGCCTGCATATCCCGCGTCGATTCTGCGCCGTTTGCCGCCGCGCCCGCCGCCGCCCGCCACGCCGCTGGAAAGTCTTCCGCCGCCGTAAATGCCGCCACCGCCGGCACCAGCGCATCAACTATGGTTTTATCGCCGACCTGCGCCTTGCCGCGCGCCTGCACACCCGCCAGTCCTGCCTCCAAGAGCGCCGCCATCTCCGCCTGGTTGATGCGCTCGACGCCTTTCAACCGCGCCGCGCCTTTCAAGAAGAAGGTGCCGAAGATCGCGCCTGATGCCCCACCCATGCCATTCAGCAGCGCCATGGCTGTCGCCAGCCAAATAGCGTGGAGGCTTGGCTCTTCCAGCTTGTCGATTTTCTGCACAGCCAAGGCAAATGCGCCGCTGATGCTGCTGCCATGATCGCCATCGCCAATCGCGGCATCCAGGCGATTGAGCCTATTTCGCTCGGCAGATAGTCGCGCAGCCATGCGCGCTATCAAATCGGCTAGCTGGTCGGACGTCATAGCTGTTTCATATACGCGCCGTTGGCAGGGGCGTCCCACAGCGCCTTCATCTGTTCGTCGACGCGGCAAAGCGACAGCGCAAAACCCGCCATCTCCTGCGTGGTGGCATAAGCATCCAGCCAGGACTTGTGGACCGTGATGCCGGCTTCATCCAGCCGCTGCGCCACCCGCCTATACAAAATGAAAAGTTCCATCAGAGTCAGGCTGCCGCTGTTATTCAGCAACACCAGCACTTCATCACCAGCGGCAAAAGGCAGGTCTTCCAGGATAGGCGGCAGCATCAGGTCAATGGTTTCATCGGCGCTCAGGGCTTTCTGGCGTCCCATGCCGACTTCGCCATGCAAACCCATGCCGATCTCCATTTCGTCGGCAGCCATCTCAAACATGACTTCGCCGGTGATGGGGCTGGCGCAAGAACTGAGCGACATAGCCAGGCTGCGGGTATTGTCGCGGACTTTTTCCGCCAGCGCCTTTGCTGCCGCCAGGTCGCACTCGCCCTCACAGAAAGCGCCCAGCAGCTTCCAGACGAAGAACAGACCGGCTGTGCCGCGGCGCTCGGCTTCCTGCCCCTTGGGCGCGCTGGAAATATCATCGTAGAGGATGACGATATCAACATCCTCAATACCTTCAGCTTCGCAGAGTTCCAGCGCCAGCTCGGCATTCAGCCTGTCGCCGGCATGGTGCGATACACAAACCAGCACGCCGCCACCGCGATCGGCTGCGCGGATGCCATCGACGATGCGCTGAGGACCAGGCGCAGTAAAGATCTCGCCGGCGATGTTGACATCAAACAGACCCTGCCCCACCCAGCCGACCATGGCTGGTTCGTGCCCGCTGCCGTTGCCGATGACCAAGGCGACTTTGCCACTCGCTTTGGGCTGCGCGCGCGCTATCAGCCTGTCCCCTGTCAGTTGCACAATGTCGCTGTAGGCAGCGCAAAAACCTGCCAGCATCTCATCAACGATGGCATCGGGACGGTTGATCAGCTTGTGTGGGCGCGCGCTCATGCTGCCTCTTTTCGCTAAACGAGTGGCGAGGACTGTAACGCGGATCGGGCTGGGACGCAAACCCGCCCAGCGCCAGGGACTATACAACTAACCACTGATGATTGCCGGCGCGTCCGCCCCCAGCAGGATCAGCACGCCCCGCGCGATTTTTCGGTCGCCACTGGGCAGGATGCGGTCGCTGGGCACACCTAGCGAGTCTGCCAGCGCCTGCGCCGTCCAACTATAGTGCCCATAAACCTGTATCTCGGTCTGCCGCCGATAGCGATTCTGCTCGCTGTCGATGTCTGTAATGCTGTATCCCTGCGCTTCCAGCCAATGTTTGGTATCGCGCGCCAGGTTGCTGACTTGCGTGCCATTCCATACATGAATTGGCGCTGCCTCTTCCCGCAGCCGCGCCTGCAACTCTGCGCCGCTCAGGTCAGGCGGATAGAAAGTACGCACAACCAAATCGCGTATCGAATCAAAATTGGGGATCAAAATCTGCTGCCCATCGTCGCTCGTGCCAGGCACAACATGCAGGTTGCTAATCACGCTGTAGCGAATGTCGTCCGGCTGGATACTGCCCATCAACTGCCCCAGCGAGAGGATGTCGTTCAGCTCCAGGTTGGTGCTGAAATTGTCTTGCAACTGCCCCCACAGGTAGGGCGCTTGACTGATAAAGGTAACGATGCCGCCGGCGCTGAGTACATGGGCGCGCCCGGCATCCAACACTTGCTGCTGTCGCCGCGCCCGGTCGAAGTCGCCGCCTTGTGTAGCGCGCGTGCGGGCATATTGCAGCAAGGTTTCCGCATCCATTCGATAGTCGCCCGGCTCGAAGCGCACCGGGTTATAGCCTTCCGCCTCATCCGGGTAATGGGGGTCATCAATGAACTCCGTCACCGTGACGGGCACGCCATCGGGCGCGATAGTATCGACCAATGTAATGAAGACCTCGAAATTCACCAGCAGGTATTTATCCACGCGCAAGCCGAAGTTCTCATAAATTGTGTCCATCGCCAGGGCGGGTCCGCCGCCGGGATAAGCCGCCGCATCGCCTTTGAAATTGGCGGTATTGATGCGCGCTTCGCCAAAGCCGGGGATGCGCACCCACAGATCGCGCGGCAACGACAATACGCCGACCGTCCGCCGCGCGGGATTAACATGCAGCAGGATCATCGTATCGGTGCGGAAGGGGCCATCGTCTTGCATGGCGCGGCGTTGATCGATGCCCAGCAGCAGGATAGTGATAGCGCGCGGGTCGACTGGCGGCAGACTGGTCGGCAATGCCGCCACAGTCGGCAGCGGCGTGGCGGTGGGCATCTGCGCAGCCTGTGGCGCAGGCGTCGAGATGGCAGCGAAAGTCGAATCGGCGGAGGTGGCTGTGAGCAATGGCGTCAGCAGCAGTGGCGGCGCTTCGTTGGCGCTTTCGTCGGCGCATTGCTGCATGGCAAAGCAGCGCAAGGTCTGCACGGGATCGTCCACGCGGAAGCCCGATGCGCCCAGGTCAACCACAGTCTGCTGCGCCAGGGTGAAGCTGCCAAAGGCGCAAACAGCCGTCATCGCCACCAGCAGGACGCAAACGATAAAAAGACGCAGGCAGCCACGAAGAGTCATCGATGACACCTAGGCGACGCGCAGGCTGCGGATATAGCCAGTGGCGTCGGGCACATGCACAGGCAGGTGGCGGTACATGGGGCGCGGCGGCGTTACCATAATGCTCTCGATCATGCCGCCCAAATTATATTCAGGCGACATGGCGAAGGTCGGCTCGCCCCGCCAGTCGACTTCGGAAAGCGCTGCGAGGCATGTTTCCAGCGCGGCGCTGACAGTTGCGTATTCGTCGAGTTGTTCGCGCAGGCTCAATCCTGCTCGTTCGGATATGCCGCCATAGTGGATAGCGCGGCTTTGACGGGCATCGCGCACAGCGGCAATCACCCAGTGTTGCTGACCGCGCCGCCAGTCGTCGATAGCCGCCAACGTGAAGGCTTCATAGCAGATTAGATGCGCGAGCAGGTCTTTGAAAGAACATCGCTGGTCGGCATACAAGCCATAGCGGATGGTATCGCCGCGCGTCATTTCGTCATCGCTCAGCTCTGCGATTAGGTCGGTAACTGCCTGGTGCTCCATGCGCAGCAAGCGCAGCGCCTCGTTTTTTGTGACGGTCGCTTGCATCCTTGCCTCCTCATACACCCTTGCGCGCGCCATTGTAGCACGGCAAGCGCCTTGTATGTGAGCCGAAGGTCTGTACACAGGGTTGATGTAGGGGCGAGTGACTCGCCCGCGCGGAATCCGCCTGTGGCAACTGGGTGATTTGTGGTTACAATGCCAGTCCAACCGCAGGAGACAGCTATGTCCGAAGCCGCCTTGACCCAAGCCGAAGTCCGCGCGATTGCTGAGCTGGCGCGGCTTGAGCTGAGCGACGCGGATGTCGCCCGCTACCAAAAGCAGCTTTCCGACATCCTGGTTTATTTTCAAAAGCTGGAAGAGCTGGATACCTCGCATATTGACCCGACCTCGTCGGTCTTGCCCTTGACCACCGTGATGCGCGCCGATGAAGCCGGCTCAGCGTTGACGGTCGACCAAGTTATCGCCAACGCGCCCGATAGTGACGGCGAGCAATTTCGGGTTCGCGCTGTCTTGGGGGCTGACGGCTGATGGGCGATAGCGCGCGCGTCGCCCTGATTCAAGCGAGACCTGTCTATTATGACCTGCCAGCGACCATCGAGAAGGCTCTGTTGCTCATTGCCGAAGCCGCCCGCCGTGGCTCGCAACTGGCGGTATTTGGCGAGACCTTCTTCCCCGGCTACCCCGCCTGGCTGGATTGCGCGATCGATTATGCCCGTTGGGATCACGCGCCCACCAAGCAGCTTTATGCCCGCCTTGTCCGCAACAGCCTGGCACTCGACAGCGCCGAGATGCGCCAACTGCGGGAAAGCGCCAAGAAATATGAAATCGCGCTGGTATTGGGCTTGAACGAGCGCGTCGTGCAGGGGCGCGGCAACCGCAGCTTGTACAACAGCCTGGTCGTCCTCGATAGCGATGGCGCAATTCGTAACCATCACCGCAAGCTGCGGCCGACCTATACCGAGCAATTGGTCTGGGCGCAGGGCGATGCGGCTGGCTTGCGCGCGGTGGACACAGCGGCGGGACGGGTCGGCGGCTTAATCTGTTGGGAGCATTGGATGCCGCATGCCCGGCAAGCCATGCACCTCAGCGGCGAAGCTATACACATCGCGCTCTGGCCCCAAGTCAAGCCCATGCACCAAATCGCCAGCCGTCACTACGCTTTTGAAGGGCGCTGCTTTGTACTGGCGGTCGGCAACATCATGCCCAGCGCCGACTTCCCGCCTGAGTTGCAGCTCGCGCCCGAAATGAGCGGGGATGCTGATGCGCTTTTGCTGAACGGCGGCAGCGCCATCATCGCCCTCGATGGCGAATACCTGGTCGAGCCAGTCTATGGCGAAGAAACCATCATCACTGCCGACCTCGACCTGAGCAAAATCGCCCAGGAACAGATGGCGCTGGATGTTACCGGGCATTATGCCCGCGACGATGTCTTTGACTTTGCCGTGAAGCGCCGCCGCCTCAACTAAGCGCAACCGCCGCCCACCTGCTTGCGTACAGAGAGGCATAAGTGCTACAATGCGCTCATCGTTCCCATTCGCTACAGAAGGGACTTCCTCATGTTTACCATTCGGTGCCTCGTACCGCTCCTGATGATGATAATGCTGCTGGGCATTTCGGTTAGCGCCAGCGAATTTCCGCCGGGCATGCAGCCGATTAGCCAGCAGCCGGATAGCACGCGCATCGATCTCGTTGAAGGCGCGCAGCCGACCGGCAACTGGGTCATCCACTTTGACCCCAATACGCCCTTGAGCGAAAAGAAGGAATACCTCCAGCGCGTCGGCGCTGACCTCGACCAGCATATCATCGAACGCATCGCCCAGTTGGAAATATGGGTTGTGGACGCGGCGGAGCGCTTTGACACGCGCTTTAGCAGGGATATGGAACTGGTTGAGGGTGATTTCTATTTCGACAGCGATGTCGAACTGGTTGAGCAGGATTTCGTCGTCAGCGTGAACTTCGATATTCCGCCCAACGACCCCGACTATGACCGGCAATGGGCACTGCCGCATATTCAAGCCGAGCAAGCCTGGCGCGAGATGGGCGAGCTGGACCCGATGACGGTGGCTGTCATTGACACCGGCGTCTGCATGACTCACGAAGACTTGGAAGGGCGCGTGCTGCCGGGCGGTTATGACTTTGTCGATAATGACGATGACCCCGAAGATGTCTTTGGGCATGGCTGCAGCGTGGCTGGCATCATCGCCGCCAATACCAATAACGGCATCGGCATCGCGGGCTTCGCGCCCAATAGCATGATCTTGCCGGTGCGCGTCTTGGGTCCGAGCGGCAGCGGCTCGATGGCGGATGTGGCTGCGGGCATCGTGTATGCCGCCGATAATGGCGCGGACATCATCAACCTGTCGCTGGGCAGTATGGTCGGCTCGCAGGTAACCAAAGACGCTGTCGAATACGCCATGGAAAAAGGCGTGACCGTCATCGCCTCAGCCGGCAACAGCGGCGGCAGCCTGCCAGGATTTCCCGCCCGGTATGAAGGCGTTGTGGCGGTCGGCGCGATTGATGCTAATGGCAAACGCAGTAGCTTCAGCAACAAAGGCGGCGATATCTGGGCGCCGGGCCGCGATGTGCACACCATCTACCTCGACAACGGCTACAAAGCGCTGAATGGCACCAGCTTCTCCGCGCCTTATGTCGCGGCGATGGCGGCGGTATTGCAAGGCAAGGGTGAGAAACTGCACCTGGATGGCGGCGATATGACCTGGTCTTGCATGAATAACGGCGCTTGCGAGGTCGTGCCGGGCAGCTAGGCGACGCGCGAGCGCCAAACTCCGTACATTGTGTACATGGCGCTCGCTTTCCATGACCAAAGCGCTGTCGAAATCCGCGTGAACTTCACCTTCTCCTGATTTATCGGGGGGAATGAGGGGGGGGTGAGGAGGGGCTTCTATTTGTCTTGCGCCGCCGCTGATAGATATAGACCGGCTGCAATTCGGTTGGCTGGTCGGCTGTGAAGGCACGATCAATCCCCTCATTGATGCCTGCCAGCAAGCCGCGTAGATGCGCCCGCGCATATTGCAAGCGCTTCTTCACAGTCGCCAAAGGCAACCCCAGTCGTTCCGAGATTTCTCGCTGTGATTGCCCTTCGAAGTAAAAGTCGCTGGTGACTGTTCGCTGCGCCGCGGGCAAAGCCGCCACTGCCGCTCGAACGCGCGCTCGCAATTCTTGCATCTCCACTTGCGCTTCAGGGCTGGCTGCGGGGTCAGCCAAG
Source organism: Chloroflexota bacterium (assembly GCA_009840575.1). Taxonomy (GTDB): domain Bacteria; phylum Chloroflexota; class Anaerolineae; order Aggregatilineales; family Phototrophicaceae; genus UBA6055. The sequence continues at coordinate 25,776 of VXNO01000013.1, forward strand.
CTGCTTTCATCCAGCTTCTCGTTTGGCTGGGCGCGGTTGAGGCGGTCGGCTTGGGTCAGGGCGATGCGACGCAGCCAAGCGGGGAAGGCAGCGGTGTCTTTCAATTGTGAAATGCGCGTATAGGCGGTCAGGAAGGCTTCCTGCGCGATATCTTCCGCCAATTGCGTATCGCTGGTTCGGGTATAGGCGATCCCATAGACCATGCCGCGGTAATCGCGCACCAGCCTGTCAAAGGCTTGATTTTTATCGGCGCGGCCGCCTGCCTGCGCCTGCCGCACCCAATCCTTGTAGCCGGTCATATTCCCGTGTCTGCCAGAATTAATCGCGCTTTCAGTATCGTACATGCCGCAGAATCTGTCAACTCGGGCGCGCTTTGGGAGTGGCTAGTTGTATAGTCC
>VXNO01000051.1 GCA_009840575.1 Chloroflexota bacterium
GTCGTTTGCAATTCGTACATAATTCTCATCTAACTCGATGCCTATAAAATTCCTGCCCAGTCTTTTCGCGGCAACCGCCGTCGTCCCTGTGCCCATGAATGGATCCAAAACGACATCACCTTCATCAGTGCTAAGAAGTAGTAAGCGTTCAAGCAAATGAATGGGAAGTTGGCAGGGATGCTTATCACGCCGTTTGTTGTGTTTTATTCGGTGCAAGTCCGACCAAACATCTGAGACGATCGGCCCAAATGGATGTAGCCTGCTTTTCTTGCCGCCGTAGTCTTTCCTCAATACCCCGCATTTGCGACACCTGTGATGTGGATAGCGAATATCATAGAACTTGAGCTTCTTCACATCCTTTGCGTAATAGAGTATCCCGTAGTGCGTTGGAAGTAGCGTCTTCCCTAGTGGTGTACTCATGGCATCCCAAGCAATCCAGTGCTTGAAGTCAGCAATTTTGTTCAGTTCAGCGCTGAGGTAGGTAAGCCATTTTGGTATGTTGTGAATAAAAATACTTCCTGTGGGCTTCGTAACCCTAACAAGCTCTCGCAGCCATACATTGCACCACTCAATATATTGCGACAACTCCAGATTGTCACGATACGAACTATACCGTTTCTTGAGATTAAATGGCGGGTCGGCGAATGTAATGTCTACGCTCTCGTCTGGGATGTTGCGCAGTAATTCAATGCAGTCGCCGTGCAAGATGCTGTTTAGTTTCATAACGCAAATGTGTCTTTCATTAGCTGTTGGAATCGCTTCAGTTCTTCATTGTGAAATGTGAAAACTTCATGGAAAGCTGATGTAATTCGGCGCAGATCGCGTTTGCGCACATACCAACCGATGCCGTCAACAAAGCCCACAAAGAGCGCCAATGGATAGCGCGAGCGAATATGCTGACCGTTAGTGATTGTGGTTTTGGCTTTATCCCCCATGCCAGAACTGGTCTTAGCGACAAAAGAACTCTCTATGATAATTCTTGGATCATCTTGATTTGGGATAACGAAGTCCATCGTGCGGTCAGTATCAACATTTATCTCCTGCAACCGCGTTGGTACGACGCTTGTTAAGTACGGCAGCCCAAGTTCGTCCAGTATCCTGACAATAATTCTATCCGCATTTGTATCCTTTTGCCCGGAGTGCGAGCCACCTTCTTTATACCGTACAAGTGTATCCAATATCGCATCGACATTGAAATTCAACTTTTGAACTGACAGCTTCCTGAGATGAAAAGGCGGGAAGTGGCGCTTCAAATAACTGTTTGAGACGCCTTCGAAGAAAAGGTTCACCAGCCCCGAACGAAATGCCGGGTCTGTGCGAGCCAATTTCTCAATCCTAGAGGTTCCCCATTCCGAGATATCGCTTCGTTTCCCTGTTTCCTTGACCGCCCAGTTACCGCGATTAAGGAGCGAATTTAAACTCGGATCGTTCGCTGCGCGAGCTACGGTCATTAACCGCTTAAGATTCTCAAGCGACAAGCCATTCAACGCCAAGATAGCTGTCAGTCCATTCTCTTTTGTCAACACATCTTCGAATATCATTCGTCTAACGCCTTCCGCGCGTACATCTTCTCGAAGATTCACCAAGATTGAAGTTACCGCGTTAATATGTCCAGCGTCGTATACTTCTTCGACTTCTTCGTCGAAGTGATAGAAAGTGTTCTTTTCCAGCACGCGCTGATAGAAGGCTTCCGCTTTAGACATGCTTACTCCTATCTCACCGTAATCTTAACCCGATGCCAGGCGTTATTGACATAGCCCTTAAAATTCCACACGCTGGCGATGGTCTCGGGCTGGCTGTTGGCGGCGCTATCCCAGGCCCGCACGACCAGCTCATGCTCGCCCGGCGGCAGCGTAAACTCCGCGCGCCACAGTTGCCAGCTCCACAGCCGCGGCTCGTGGGTAAAATCCGCCCGCTGCCAGGTTTCGCCGCCATCCGCCGAGACGCTCACCCAGGTGATTGCGTGCTCGCCATCGCTCATGGCATAGCCTTCCACGACGACCACCCCCGCCGCCAGCGCGCTGCTCTTTTGCGGACGCACGATGACGGAATTGACCGGCAGCTTGGTCAAGGGCATGCCATCCGCGTAGTCCACATTGTCCTTTTTGATATGCGGCGGGAAGAGCTTGTAGCCGACCTGCTGAAAATGGTTGTCGGATTGTTCAGCTTGCACACAGATTTCGCTCAGCCACTTGACGCTGCGCGCGCCGATATAACCCGGCACCACCACGCGCAAAGGGCAGCCATGCGCCAGCGGCAGGTCTTCGCCATTCATTTCATAAGCCAGCAGCACCTCGCAAGCCAGCGCTTTTTCCAATGCGATCGAGCCGCCATAAGCCTCTTTTTCATTGCCGTGCAGAACCTCGTCTAAGCCCAGGAAGGTGACATGCGCGGCGGCTTCGCTGCGGATGCCAGCCGCCATCAGCACATCGCCCAGGCGCGCGCCCGCCCATTGCGCCGTGCCGATCGCCTCAATGCCCCATTCCAGTTGGTCGTCAATCGGCTGGTAGCTGACCAGTTCCTCGCGCCGATTGCCCGCGCATTGCAGGGTCGCCGTCAAGCTATGCCTCTCAAAGTCGCGCTTGATCTCGTCCAGGCTCAACGACAGCTCGCGCGAAACCAAGCCGTGTACGCGCAGCCGATAGCTTTCCAACTGGAAGTGAGGAATCCAGGCATGGTTGCGCACAAAGAAAAGCGGATTGGGCGTTACAAAATCTGTGGCGAGTTGGTTGAGCGGTGGTCCCGCATTGAGGATGTCGTCGTAAGTCTTGGTTTCGGTATGTTTGTCGCTGAGAGGCATCGGTAACTTTCCTT
>VXNO01000153.1 GCA_009840575.1 Chloroflexota bacterium
CCCCAAACCCCTCCCCCAAAATGAGGGAGGGGCTTCAAAACGCTCTGAACCGCAGGAAAGACACCCCTTCACGGTAGGCGATGCCGCCGGCATCGCTCAGCGCGATCAACTCATACTCGCCGGCTGGCAAATCGCTGATGGTGAAGTTCTCTTCCCAAAATGTATCGGGGTTCACAAGCGAGCTGGCATAGGTGAAGACCTCGCGCTGCTGGGCGTGATTGCGAAGTACCAGCCGCTTATTGTATACGAACTCGCCAGCCGCTTCCCGCACAGCGCCTATCAGCAAGCCGCTTCCCGCGGCATGCCGCAGCCAAAGGGCTGGATTGCGCGTGGCGCGGTAGTTGAATGGGTCGTCAGCGCGGACTTCGAAGTGCAAGTGCGCGCCGATAGCTATGCCGCTGGTGCCGACGTGTCCGATCAATTCCAAGTCATCTACCTGCTGCCCCGCCTCGACAGCGATGCGATCCAGATGTCCATACAAAGTAAATATCTGTTCGCCGGCGGGTGATTCGATAGCATGGGCGATGATGACAACTTTGCCATAATAATCTAGGCGCGGCCCCAATTTCGTCTTATCATCCGTCCCCGCGAAGATCACCTTGCCGGCGCGGCTGGCATAGACCGCCGTGCCACGCGAACTGGCTAATTCCACGCCCAGGTGCACTGCCCGCGCCCCGCCTTGGGTGCTGCCATAGGGATAACTGCGATCGGGCAATTGGGCGCTGCCGCTGTCTAGCTGGATGGGGTGAAACAGGCTGTTGTGCTCGTAGGCAATAACCGGCTTGACAATAGGGAAGGCAGCCGGCATGGAAGGCTGCGCCATAGCAAGCCGGGGCAATAGCCCCGCGCATATCGCCAAGACAAGCAGCGCAGACCCGACCTGCCTGTTCATTGCGCGCTGATGGTGAAAGGCACATTGCCAGTCTGCGCGCCATCGACATACAGCTCGGCGCTGTAGCTGCCGGGTTGAAAGGCAAAATCGGCGGGGGTTACATAAAACCAGATGCACAAAAAGTCTTCCGATTGCCCGGCTCGCCAGGAATGGCTGGAAACTTCACTTCCTTCGTATCGCCAAAGCGCGGAAAATTGCGTGCCGGCAAGGAGCTGGCTGACTTGCGCGGTGAGGTAGATACGGTCGGCGGCGGGTGAAAATCGGTTCACTGTTGCATTCGCGCAGCCAGTATTGGTGTTGGTGCCAGCCGCGGTCGCCAGCGCGGACACCTGCATTGCCCGCGGCTCATCCCTGCCCGGCGCGGTGTCCATCATGGCGTCCACCCGCGAGCTGCCCATATCGCCAGCGCTGACCACGACCGCCTGCAATTCAGGCGTCGCTGTGTAACTGCTGCGCAAGGTCGCTGCCAATGCCGCATTCACCCGCGACAATTGCGCCACCCGCGTGCCCGCCGCGACGACAGTCGCCGCGACCATCGCATGGTCGACTGTGGCAGCCGTCTGGATTGCCGACCGCTCAATGGGCAGGGGGGTCAGGTTGACGTCGATAGTGGCAGCCGCCTCGCCGCCTGCAAAAGCCTGGCAGCCCGCCGACAACAATAGCAGAAGCAGCCAAATCACCTTGATTATCACGCCGCTGTCTGTTAGCCTAGGCATAGATTGCCCCCGTAGCTCAGGGGATAGAGCGCTGGTTTCCGGAACCAGGCGCACAGGTTCGAATCCTGTCGGGGGTGCTTTTCTCGCCACTGCGCTGGCTTTATAGGCTTGCGTGGCTGGATAGATTCTCGAGCCGCTGGCGAAACTCCGGCATATAAACCACCGATTTTTCCTTGCGTGATTCTTCGGCTGCGAATGCCAATAAGTGGCTTTCCAACGATTCGCGCGCGGTCGTTACGCTGTCATCCGGCTCGCCGCGCAGGGCGTTGAGGAAGCTGCGCATGATGCCTTGGTCGCCGCCGCCATGTCCGCCGTCCGCATTGCTGATATTTGGCACTTGCTGCACCTCGCCAGTGAGATGGTCGTGCACAGTCATTGCGTTGCCGCGCTCGGTGAACTCGCCGATGAGCGTGGCTTTTGTGCCATCCCAGCGCATGGTACGTCCCTCGATATCGCTCTGGCCGTTCATGACCAGCGTTACGGTCGCGCCATCATCCAGCTCCATATTGACGGACTGATGATCGACCACATCGTTATCGCAGAAATAGACGCAACGGCCATACCAGCCCGTTTTGAGCTCTTGCAGGCGCGCCTCTTTTTTTGGTACCCAGGTGACGGCATTTTGGGGCCAGCCCACGCCATCGCGCGCATACCGTTTGGTGGCTTCGTACTTGCAGGTATCGACAGCGGAACAGCCATCGGTGCAGCGCATGGTTGCGCCTTCGGGCGCGTTCTCGGGGCGGAAGTGCGTCAGGCTGCCGAAGGAATTCAAATAGACGACTTGTCGGCGCAAAATCCATAACAAAATGTCAAAATCGTGGCAGCATTTGGACAAAATCATCGGTCCCGAGGTGGCTTCGCTGCGCCAGTTGCCGCGCACGAAACTATGCGCCATGTGATGATACGCCAGGTTCTCGCGGTGGGTTACGCTGATGATGCGCCCCAGCCGCCCCGATTGCACGACCGCCCGCAGCGCCTGCCAAAAGCGCGTGTAGCGCAGGACATGGCAGACTTGCAGCAAGCGCCCGCTGGCTTCGGCTCGTTGCACCAGGCGCACATTTTCCGCCAGCACGGGCGTCATCGGTTTTTCCAGCAGCACATCATACCCGGCTTCCAGCATGCGCAGAGTCGATTCATAATGGTCGCGGTCCATGGTGGTATTGATGATGGTTGGCGCAAGGCGTCGCCCGGAAGCCAGCGCCGACTGCCAATCGGTGAAGACCATATTCGGCGCGATATCATGCAAGCGCACAAATCGTTCACGGCGGATTGGGTCAGGCTCAGCCACGCCGATGACCCTGACCTCCTGCGGATGCTCCAGCGCGAAATTCCCATAAGCATTGCCGCGCCCGCCAGCGCCAACCACGATCGTCTCGATTGTTGCCATTTCGCTTCTCCTGTGCCCCTGGCTAGAATAAAATCCGCTTATCCGCGATAGCTTCTTCCCAGCGCATTTTACAGCATTTTGACCGATGGTGTTTGAAGTCGCGCGATAATAGCCTCATATTGCAGGGCAATCGCATCAAATCTTTTTCACCACAGAGGAAACGAGGATACACAGAGGGCACAGAGGTCTGGTGTAGAGGCGAGGCGGTGACTCGCCCATTTCAACCCCTAAGCCACTTCCGACAGGGTGGGAAGCAAAGTACGCGCGAGGATTCTGACTATATCTGGCGAGCGAATTGACACATTGCCTCTACAAATCGACGATTTCGCGTGGATCCGCAGCGTAAAACCTTTATTTTCCTCTCGGCGTACTCAATAAAATCTCGGTGTACTCGGTGGTTAAGCTTTTTGGCGCAGCTTTCATTTTGATGCGATTGCCCTGCCTCATATTGGGAATGCCGCGAACTGTTCGCATCTTGGCATAGTCCAAAACTGCCTGTACAATAATCTCAGTGGTGTCGTGTATAACTGTCAAGCGCTGGCCAGAAACATAATCTTGCCAACTTGTCGCCAGTTCTTGGGGAGATGTCTGCAAAATTAACCAAAGGAGCGCGCTATTGACAGCTAATCAACGATACCACTTGTACGAAAACGACCAATCGATCTATGGAGGAAACCCCAATGTTTAGACGAATCCTGCTCGTATCCGCCCTGCTCTGCGCCTTGGGCATGCTGACATTCGCGCCCTTGCAGGCGGATGATGGCCACAGTCACACGCTCAGCGTCGCCTGGCCCTATCAAGTGCCGCCGACCGGGCACTTCAACACCTTTGCTTCCGGCGGCATCGCGCTGGGACAATACATGGACTTGCATGAGCCGCCCCTGGCTGTGCTGATGTGGGCAACTGGCCAATACCAAGGCATGGTCGCCGAGGAATTTGGCTGGGACGACGATGGCAATTATGTCATCAAGGTCGTCGATGGCTACAGCTGGAGCGATGGCAGCCCCATCTCCGCTGATGACGTCATGGCTACCTTCAACATCTTCCGGCTGCGCGGCGATGCGGTCTGGGCGAATATGACCGGCATCGAGAAAGTCGATGACCACACGGTTAAATTCCACATGAGCGCGCCCTCCAGCCTGGCTGAACGCATCATCCTCACCACCAACCTGCGCCCCGCCAGCGTCTTCGGCGATATCGCCGACCGCGCCGCCATGATGAGCCCCGATGACGACGGCTGGAACGGCCTGCTGCAAGAACTGACCGAGTTCCGCCCCGAATCACCGGTCTCAGGCGGTCCTTACACCATCCTGCCCGACACCATCACCGAAGCCAGCCTGATGCTGGAGCTGAACCCGGGTGGCTTCGCGGGCGATATCCAAAATTACGACATGGTACAGATGTGGAATGGCGAGACCGAGGTCGTAACGCCGCTGGTCGCCAATGCGGAGCTGCATTACATCACGCATGGCATCCCGCCCACAACTGAAGAAGACTTCGCCAACCGCGGCATCGATATCGTGCGCTCAGGCATGAACAATGGGCCTGGCTTGTATGTCAACCACGATGTCTACCCGCTGAACCTGGTCGAGGTGCGCCAAGCCATCGCCCACGCGGTTGACCGCGTACAGAACGGCTTCGTCAGCCTGGGCGAATCCGGCGTGGCGGTCGAATACATGACCGGCATGAGCGACGGTTTGTCCGAAGCCTGGTTGAGCGATGACACCCTCGACATGCTCAACACCTATGACTACAACCCGGATGGCGCTGCGGCACTGCTGGAGAGCGTTGGTTTCAGCCGCAATGACGACGGGCACTGGGTCGATGACAATGGCGACACGTTGTCATTTGAGCTGACCTTCCCGCAGGAATACGCCGACTGGTCGGCAGCCGCCGAGAACGCCACGGCACAGCTGAATGACTTCGGCTTTGACATCACGGCGCGCGGCGTGCAATTCCAGCAGCACCCGCAGGATATCTATTCGAGCAACTTCGAGATGGCTATCCGCAACTGGGGTCTGGGCGATCCTATCCCTGGTCGCAGCTACCTGCAAGCCTACAACCGCTACAACGGCCAAGGCGAGGCAGCCGGTGAAGGCGGCGGCGCTGGCATGAACTTCGACAACAACATCAGCTTCAGCGGCGGCGACATCAATGTATTCGATGTCTCCAACGCCAGCTCGCAAGGCACTGACTCCATGGCGCAGGCGGAATTGGTCACGCACCTGGCTGTCTCCTACAACGAGCTGCTGCCCGCCATCCCGCTGTGGGAGCGCTACACCAACAACGCGCTGAACCGCAACTTCATCAACGTGCCCGATTCCAGCGATTCCGTCTACGCCAACTTCGGCGGTGGCGCTGATAACTGGATGACCACCCTGATCCTCACGGGCGTAACCGCGCCGGCGGATATGTAGCGACATTGCAAGCTGGGCTTCCCCCAGCCTGCAAAACACTGGGGGTGGGCATATCCCGCCTGCCCCCAGTGCTCGCTGCTTGCGGAGAAAACCTATGTTGCAGGATCAGTCACATATCGATTCAACGAGCCAACCGATGGAAACCAGCGCCGCGGGGTTGGTGGACAGGCTGACGACCTCCCTGCCGAAAATCTACCGAAGCTATACAGTCCGCGTATTTTTGCAAGCCATCATCACGATATGGGCGGTGATGAGCCTGACGTTCGTGCTGGTGCGGCTGATGCCGGGCAACCCGGTCGATGTGCTGATTGAGCAGATTTTGACTGCCGAAGGCATCTCCTACCAGGAAGCCTATGACCGCGTCGCCGCCAGCTTCAATATCGATAAAGACGCCACCGAACTCGACCAGTATTTCCAATGGATGGGTGACCTGCTACGCCTCGACTTGGGCACATCCATCACCTCGCCAGGCACCAAAGTCATCGACGAAATCGCCCGCTTCTTGCCGTGGACGGTCTTCGCGGTGGGCACAGGTTTGCTGATTAGCTTCGTGCTGGGCATCATCGCCGGCATGCCCATGGCTTATTATCGCGGCTCCAAGCTCGACCACATCCTGTCTTTTTTCAGCTCTTTTTCGACTGGCGTGCCCAACTACATTTGGGGTTTGCTGATTATTATCGTGCCTGGCATCGCCTGGCGCTGGTTTGATATTGGCGCGCTGCGCGGCACCTATGATGTAGGCTTGACGCCGGGCTTAAACGCGGCATTCATCCTCAGCGCGCTGGAACACGCCGCCTTGCCCGTATTTACTTATGTCATCGCCATCCTGGGCACCTGGATGCTCAGCATGAAGAGCAGCACGACCGGCGTGCTCAATGAAGATTATGTCAATGTCGCCGAGGCGCGCGGGCTGAAAGAGCGCACCGTCATCAGATCCTATGTCGGGCGCAATGCCGCGCTGCCCCTGTTCACGCAATTGACCATCAGCATCGGCTTTGTCTTGTCCAGCGGCGTCGTGGTCGAAGAGATCTTTGTCTACTGGGGCATCGGCCACCTTCTGTTTCAGTCAATCACCGTGCGCGACTACACCTCGCTGCAAGGCGTCGTGCTGCTGCTGACCGCCGCCATCGTCTTCTCCAACCTCTTCGCTGATTTGACCTATGGCTTGCTGGATCCGCGCGTGCGCGTCTCGGGGGAGAAATAGTCGTGGCAAGCTCGCAAATGCTGGAATGGCTGGTTTCGCTGCCGCTGGATTTGCTGCGCGGCTTGGTGGGTTTTTTGCGCCGCTTGAGCGCCAACAAGCCCGGCTTCGTCGGCTTCCTGGGGCTGGTGGCCTATTTCATCGTTACTTTCATCATGCCCAATTATGTGGAATTCGACAACGAGCCGAAGCTGGACCAGATTACAGGACCCATCGGCTCGCGCATTCAATTGGCTGTGCACCGCGACAACCCGCACCTGGATAGCTGGGAGGCGCTGGCGGGCAAGACTGTCGGCGTCGTTCGCCAGACTGGCGGTCCCAGCTTCATTGAGCCATATCAAGATCAATTCACCGTCGAGACCTATCGCTGGACGAGCCGCCGCCAGGGACCTGGCATCCCCGCCGCGCTGACCGACCTCGCCAACAAAGAAATCGACGCCTTGCTGATATTCTCCAAGACCGTCAACCAAGTCATCGTCAACCAAGAAGACGAAGAATTGCAGGCGCTGTTCCAGGACAACATCATCATTTCCAACCCTAGCCTGGGTCCGCCGCACCTGTTAGGCACGGATACGCAGGGGCGTGATATCGCCTCGCACATGGTGCATGGCGGACAGATTCTCATCCTGACGGCGCTGATTGGCGGTGTCATCGCCACCTTGATTGCACTCTTTTTTGGCTCGCTTTCGGCGCTTGCGGGCGGATTTATCGACAAGTTCTTCACGGCGCTGGCTAATCTCTTCCTCGCTATCCCCCAATTTATTTTGCTGGTAGTCTTGGCGGGCATGATTCGCTTCGACAGCACGCTTTACCTGGGCGTCATCATCGGCTTGCTGATTTGGCCCGCCCTGTTGCGCGCCATCCGCGCCCAGGTGCTGAGCCTGCGCGAGCGTGATTTTGTCGAAGCAGCGCGCTCTCTGGGGCTAAGCGTAAACCACATTATCTTCCGCGAAATCCTTCCCAACATGAGCAGCTATGTGCTCATCAACTTGATATTTTCTATCACCATCGCCATGTATTTTCAGATTGGGCTGGTCGTACTGGGTTTAGCGCCAATCAGCGATTACACCTGGGGCGTGATGATTTACTTCGGGCGTTCGCGCGGGACGCTCTACAACCAGGATGGCGCGACCATGGCGCTGGCACCGGTGCTGGCGATCGCCCTGTTTCAGGTTTGTCTGGTGCTCTTCGCGCGCGCCATTGAAGAGATATTTGACCCGCGCCTGCGCAGCGCCGGCTAGGGAGAAGAACCGATGCCCGCTCTCTCGCCCGAAACCGTCTTGCGCGTTGACGACCTTTCCATTGTTTACCGCACCGACCGTGGCGATGTGCGCGCCACCAACGATGTCTCCTTTGAACTCAAGCGCGGCGAGGCGATGGCGCTCATCGGCGAGAGCGGCAGCGGCAAGACGACCATCAGCCTGGCGCTCATCCGCAAGCTGCCCAAGAACGCCGTCGTCACCAAGGGGCAGATCCTCTACCAGCGCGAGAACACTGTGCAAGATGTGCTGGGGCTGAGCCGGCGGCAGTTGCAGGCTTTCCGCTGGAATGACTGCGCGATGGTCTTCCAAGGCGCGCAGAATGCCTTTAACCCCGTCTTAAAAATCCGCAAGCAATTTGAAGACACGGCACGCGCCCATGGCTGGACGGACAAAGTAGCCATCCGCAAGCGCGCGCTCTCGCTGCTGGAGCTGGTGCGGCTCGACCCCGAGCGAGTCTATGAATCCTTCCCGCACGAGCTAAGCGGCGGTATGAAACAACGCACCCTGCTGGCGCTGGGCGTACTGCTCAGCCCACAGGTTGTCATCCTGGACGAGCCGACCACCGCGCTGGATATCTTGACGCAGCGCGCCATCATCGATGTGCTCAACGACATGCAGCGGCAATTGCTCTTCAGCATCATTTTCATCAGCCATGACCTGTCGCTAGCGGCGGAAATGGCGGATACGGTCGCGACCGTCTATGCGGGCGAAATCGTCGAAATCGGCGCGGTGGACGATATCTTCTACCGCTCGCTGCACCCGTATACTTATGGGTTGCTGACTTCAGTGCCGACTTTGGAACATGCGCAGGATATCTTGCAGAGCATCCCCGGCTCGCCACCCAATTTGATTGCGCCGCCCTCTGGCTGCAAGTTTCATCCGCGCTGCAGCTTTGCCAGCGAGCAATGCCAAGCAGAAAGCCCCCAATTGCAGGCGGAATCGGCAAGTCATCTGGCGGCTTGCTGGCACAAAGACCGTCTGCTGGCCAGCCGCGAGGAAGGTGCCTGATGCCCGAACCGATCATCGAATTAAACGGCGTCTATCGCAGTTTCAAAAAAGGGCGCGAGGTCGTGCCGGTGCTGCAAGATATCAATTTCGCCGTCAACAAGCTGGAGTTCTTGTGCCTGGTCGGCGAAAGCGGCTGTGGCAAGACGACGACTGGCAAGATCATCTGCGGCTTGCTGCCACCCAGCAGCGGCACAATCCGCTTTGAAGGGCAGGACATCGCCGAATTGCGCGGCGCGGACCGGCGGCGGCATCGGCGCAGTGTGCAGATTATTCATCAAGACCCCTACGCCTCGCTCAACCCGACCCAGACAGTCAAAGAAATGCTGAGTTACCCTTTGTTGGCGCATCGGCTGGTCAAGGGTCGGCGCGGCGCGGAGACTCGGGTGAACGAGCTGCTTGAACTGGTTGACCTGACGCCAGTCGAAGACTTTGTGGAGAAGTATCCGCATCAGCTAAGCGGGGGCCAGCGCCAGCGCGTCAGCATCGCCCGCGCCTTGACCACCGAGCCGTCGGTGATTGTCGCTGACGAATCGGTGAGCATGGTCGATGTTTCCATTCGCATCGGCTTGCTGCAGATGATGATGGACTTGCGCGACCGCCTGGATGTAACCATCGTCTTCATCACCCACGACCTCGCCTTAGCCAAATACTTCGCTTGGGACGGGCGCATCGGCGTGATGTACCTGGGCCGGCTGGTGGAGATCGGCGCGACCCAGCAGATCATCGCCGCGCCCCAGCACCCCTATACCAAAGTCCTGCTCTCCGCCATCCCCGAACCCGACCCACAGAAGACGCGCAATAAACAGCATATCAAGCTGCGCAGTGAAGATATCCCCCGCTTGACCGAACTGCCGCCGGGCTGTTCCTTCCACCCACGCTGCCCCTGGTATGTGCCCGGCGCATGCGATGTGGATGTGCCGCAACTGGCGCTGCCGCCCCAGGCAATGGTCGATTCCGAAGTCGCTTGCATCCCCTTGCAGCGCGGAGACGAGTTGGTCTTGCATGACGCCTGAGATGCTCAAAGCCTTTTATCGCATGGGCGTATTTGTGCTGGGCGCGTCGACTTTGCTGTTCTTCCTTGTCGAGCCAGACAGCGCTGAACACGCCATCACGATTCTGTCAGCGGGTGTCGGCGCTTTGCTGGTGCTGCTGGTCGCGCTGGCAAGCTGGCTGATGAATCGCTGAGGCTCAAACGCCTTCATGCCAGAAGAACTCGCGATCGGGCTGGATATCGGCGGCACCAAAATGGCATTCGCCATCGCCGACCGCCAGGGACGCATCTACGCGGAACGAACCCTGCCAACCAAGAACAGCGCGGCGGTCGAGGAATTTTTCGATTCGCTTGGCAATTTTCTCAATGCCTATATTGACGGCAACGCGGCTATCTGTGGCATTGGCATTGGCGTACCGGGGCCAGTCGATTCGCAGCGCGGGCTCGCATTGCAGGCGGCCAATCTCGGCTGGGAGCGTATCCCGCTGCGGGCTGCGCTGGCGGCTCGGCTGTCGCGGCGACTACCCATCTTTGTCGATAATGACGTCAATTGTGGCGCCATCGGCGAGCGGGAGTTTGGCTGCGCGGGCAGCGTTGCGCATTTTGTCTACTTGGCGGTTGGCACGGGTTTGGGCGGCGCTGTCATGATTGATAACCGGCTTTTGCGGGGCGCAAGCCATTCGGAAATGGAGATTGGGCATGTTTCGCTCGACCCTGTAAACGGGCTGCCCTGTGCCTGCGGGATGCGCGGCTGCCTGGAAATGACGGTCTCGGGCAAGGGCATCGTCGTCCAGGCTCATCACCAGCTCATCAACTATCCAGATTCTCGTTTGCGGCAAGGCGAAATCACCGTGCGGGAAATCATTAAAGCGGCGGAAACGGGCGACTCATTAGCAAGCCATGTTATGCGGGAAGCAGGAACCGCCCTGGGCATCGCCTGCGCCTGGTGTGTGAACCTCTTCAACCCGCGGTTGATTGTCCTGGCTGGGGGCATCAGCCAAGCCGCTTATCCCCTGCTGGAAGCGCCCCTGCAGCGCGAATTAAACGCCCGCAGCCTGCCCATCAACAGGACGGCGGCCAGCATCCAACTGGCGAAGCTAAAAAACGCGGCGCTGGGCGCATCGGCATTGGTCTGGCATCACCGACATCAGGAGGAATGATTATGAAAATCGCTATCGGCGGCATCGCCACAGAAAGCTGCACATTCTCGCCTTTGCCGACGCGCCTGGAAGACTTCCGCATCGTTCGCCAAACCGACGCGCAATTCGCCGCGCTCTACCCCTTCCTGGCGGATTACCCGCAAGTCGACTTCCACGGCACAATCACCGCCAAAGCCATGCCTGGTGGCCCCGTCGAAGCCAGCGCTTATGCCACACTGAAGAACCGCCTGCTCGATGGGCTGCGCAAGCTGCTGCCGCTGGATGGCGTCTACCTGGATATGCACGGCGCGATGAATGCGCAGGGCATGGATGATGCCGAAGGCGACTTAATCAGCGCTGTCCGCGAGCTGGTCGGGCGCGATTGTCCGATTGCCGCCAGCTATGACCTGCACGGCAATGTCAGCGAACGCATCATGCGCCATCTGGATATCATCAGTGGCTATCGCACCGCCCCGCATATCGACACGGTGGAAACGCGCGCCCGGACAATGGCGCTGCTGCTGCGCTGTCTGCGTGAAGGGACAAGCCCCGTGAAAGCCTTTGTGCCTATCCCGGTCGGCTTGCCCGGTGAGAAAACCAGCACTGAGTGGGTGCCGGGCGATGAAATCTATGCGGCGATTCCCGGCGAAATCGACGGACAGCGAGTCTGGGACGCCACCATCCAGGTCGGCTATGTCTGGGCGGACGAGCCACGCATGACCGCCTGCGCCATCGCCATCGGCAGTGACGAAAGCGCCATCATGCGAGCCGCGAACCACCTGGCGCAGCGCTTTTGGGATCGGCGCGCTGATTTTCAATTTGGCGTGGAAGCGCTGTCGATTGACGACTGCATTCAGCGCGCGCTGGCTGTAGAGAAAGGCACAGCGCTCATCAGCGATTCGGGCGATAATTTGACCGCTGGCGGACCTGGCGATGTAACGGCTTTCCTGGAGCGCGCCTTGGCCTTGCAGCCGCCCGATTTGGTCTACGCCGGCATCAGCGACGCGGCGGCTGTGCGCGCCTGTTTGCAGGCTGGCTTGGGTGGCGAAGTTGCGCTGCCCCTAGGCGGCAAGCTGGACAACCGCAACTCGCAGCCCTTGCCTGTGCGCGGCGAAGTCGAGTTCATCCAGGCGGACGAGGCGAATCCGCAAGCTGTGCTGCGGCTGGGCGGGGTTCGCGTGTTGCTATCGGCGCGGCGCACTTCGTTCCAGCGGCGGCAGCAATTCCTCGATCTGGGCATCATCCCCGAGCGGCACGCCATCATCGCCGTCAAGATTGGTTACCTGGTGCCTGAGCTAAAGGCAATGGCGACCGGCGGCGCGTACCTGGCGCTTTCGCCCGGCGCGGTCAACCAGGACATAACCGCCCTGCCCTTCCAGCGCATCCAACGTCCCTGCTATCCCTTTGACGCTGATATGCAGTGGACGCCGGACGCGCAGATTATGTAGTGAAAATACAACACAGAGGGTGCCGAGTTCACAGAGGATACAGAGGATTCATGTAGGGGCGAGGCGGTGACTCGCCCGATTCCACTGCGGAAACGCTGGAAAAACACAATAAACTGCTGCTATACTTGCGCCATTGAGCATCTAACTCTGCAAGCTCTATCCATCCATATCCCACAGGAGACAGACCATGTACAAACTTACCCGTATCCTGCTGCTGCTGGCGCTCTTTGCGCTGCTTGTCGGCGGCGCAAGCGCGCAAGACGGCGGCATCCTCATCGGTACCAACTTCGGTGGCGACCCCACCAATATGAATCCTCTCATTTCCAACAACACAGTCGAGCTGGGTTTGAACGAATTCCTCTTCCCCAGCCTCTTTAACATCGACCCCGTTACGCGCGCGCCGATGATGGGCGGACGCAACGACCAGGACAACGGCTTGGCGCTGGATTGGTCGATCAGCGACGATGGCTCGACCTACACCTTCAACCTGCGCGATGACATCACCTGGAACGATGGCACGCCCGTAACCGCCCACGACTACCAATTCACATTTGACGCCCTCGCCAGTGGCTTGACCTCTTCGCCGCGCACCGATGTCTTGCAGAGCGTCGAGACCGTCGAGGCGGTTGATGACACCACCATCGTCGTCAAGCTGAAGATCAATTCCTGCCGCGTTATCGAAGAGCTCGACGACTTCGGCATCTTGCCCAAGCACCACATCGAGCCTATGCTGGATGGCGACTTCAGCAATATCGACACGTTGGAATACAACAAGAACCCGGATGTAACCGCTGGCGTCTTCAACTTCGGCGCGCTCATCGCCGACCAGCAAACCAGCCTGATACGCAATGACAACCACTGGATGCCTGTCTCGCCCGAAGGCTACATCATCCGCAATGTGCCCGACCAAATCGTCGGCATTGAGCAATTCCTGGCTGGCGAAGCCACCTCGGTCGGCACAGCTGGTTCCGCCTCTGTCCCGCCCCCGCGCATGCAGGAATTCCGCGATCGCGCTGAGGCTGGCGAGTTCCAAATCTACGAATATGTCGATGACGGCTTGACCTTCGTCGGCTTCAACCTGGCTGACCGCAGCAACCCGGTCAACGGGCAGGATGAAGACGGCAATGCTATCGACCAAGGCAAGCACCCGCTCTTTGGCGATGTGCGCGTGCGCCAGGCGATCGCCCAAGCCGTGAATTATGACGACATCATTGAAGGCGCTGCTGAGGGCGAAGCCATCCAGGTCAACAGCTTCGGTACGCCCGCGCTCTGGGGCTACGACGCTGACATGGAGCCTTGGCCCTATGACCCCGATGCGGCGTTGGCGCTGCTGGCGGAAGCCGGCTTCGTCGACCACGATGAGGACCCCAGCACGCCACTGGTCGCCACCGAAGACGCGCTCTACGCCGAGCCGGGCAGCGAGTTCGCCTTCGAGCTATTGACCAATTCCGGCAATGTCGTGCGTGAAGCGGCTGGCACGGTCATCCAGGATCAGCTCGGCCAAATCGGCATTGCGGTCGACTTCCAGACGCAGGAATTCGGCGCGTTGGTGCAGTTCCTGCTGGGTCAAGATTTTGACGCCATCATGATCGGCTTCACCAACCTCGATCAAGATACCGATGCGCGCAATGTATTCACGCCAGTGGGCGACCTGGTCGGCGGCGGCTTCAACTTCGTCTCCTACAGCAATGACCGCCTAACCGAGCTTTACGACCAGGCGCTGTCGCTGCCCGGCTGCGACTTCGCCGAACGCCAAGCGCTCTACCACGAAATCAGCAATATCCTGCGGGAAGAATTGCCCTGGTGGTGGCTCTTCGCGCCCTTCTCCATGTACGCGGAAGCCAACTCGGTGCAGAACTGGATGCCCTACGCCGAGACCCGCTACGCCAACATGGCGGATATCGCCATCAGTCCCTAAGCCGAGCCAAGCACAATTTTTTGGGGGAGCGGGCTGCCAATGCGCGGCTCGCTCCTTCCCATTCAGCAAGCGCTTCGGATACGAGGGACTGAGCGATGATCAAATACATTATTCGCCGGCTGATTCAATCCATTCCAATTTTCTTTGGCATCACGATACTGTCTTATCTCCTGCTGTGGCTGGCGCCGGGCAGCGTGATTGAACGCCTGTATTTCGCGCCCAATATCAAGGCGGAAACGCGCGCAAAGCTGGCGGCGCAACTGGGCATAGACGACCCTTTCCACATCCAATACCTGCGCTGGCTGGCAGGCGATGATTGGCTGCGTTGGGATAGCGATGGCGATGGCGTTGCCGATGGCGCATTCGAGCCGCTGGTGGCGCTGGATGAAGATGGCGACGGCATCCCCGAGCCGCGGGGCGACAATTACGGCATCCTGCGCGGCGACTTCGGCATTTCCTTCATCAAGAAGCAACCGGTCATGGAGATCATCATGGCGAACCTGCCCGCCACGCTAGAGCTGGGCATGGCCACGATATTGACCTCGATGGTGATAGGCATTCCCGTGGGCGTGCTTTCGGCGGTTACTCGCGGTCGCCGCTTCGACAATACCGCCCGCGTCATGTCAGTGATTTTTGACGCTATTCCGAACTTCTGGCTAGGTTATATCTTGATATTTATCTTTGGATCCTGGCTCGGCATTCTGCCCATCGGCGGTCGCTGTACCCCGAATCTGTATGGCGTATGCCCGTCGCTATTCCAACGCATAAATTACCTTCTCTTGCCTACCGTCGTATTCGCAGCTGGCTTCGTGGCGCTGTATTCGCGTTATGTGCGCACCTCGACGCTTGAGGTACTAAACGAAGACTACATCCGCACGGCGCGCGCCAAAGGCTTGTCGCCGCAGGCAGTCAATTTCCGCCATGCCATGCGCAATGCCATGATCCCGGTGGCGACTTTGCTGGGTCCCATCATCACCAATGTCTGGGCAGGAGCGCTTGTCATAGAGACTGTCTTTGCCTGGCCCGGCGTAGGCAGGATCGCCTTCACCTCAGCCATTCAGCAGGATCACCCGGTCGTCATGGGCATCGTCATTATAGCTTCGCTGGGCACGATTCTCGGCTTTCTGCTGTCCGACATCCTGTATGTGCTGATTGACCCGCGGATACGGCTGAATTAGGAGCGCGCGATGGCAATGCACAAGGCGAAAGACAAAGTCGCAGCGGAGGCCTTGCGCAGCAAATCGCTGACGGAGCTGGCTCTCAGCCGTCTGCGGCGCGACCGCTTGACGATGATCTCAATCGGCGTCTTGCTCTTCCTGACCATTGCCGCCATCACCGCCCCGCTGACCACGAGACTGCTCGGTGTTGATCCCAACACGACCGACGCCTCAGAATCAAAATATCTGCCGCTCTTCAGCGAGGGGCACTTGCTAGGCACAGACAATCTGGGGCGTGACCACCTGGCGCGGCTCCTCTACGCCGGGCAAGTTTCGCTCTTCATCGGCTTCATGTCGGCATTTCTGGCGCTGGCCTTCGGCGTAACGTTGGGCATCATCACCGGCTATTACGGCGGACTCATCGACGACCTCGTCAACTGGATCATCACCACGCTCAACTCCATCCCCGTGCTGGTCTTGCTGGTCGTGATAACATCCTTGTTCCGACCATCGGCGGAAGCGCTCATCCTCAGCATCGTGCTCATCACCTGGACGCCGACCACGCGGCTGGTTCGCGGCGAGACATTGGCTATCCGCGCGCGCGAATATATCGTGGGCGCAAAAGCCATCGGCGCTTCCGACATGCGCGTCATGCAAGTGCATATCCTGCCCAATGTCTTCTCACTGACCATCGTCACCCTGGCGCGCAATATCGGCATCGTCATGCTCATCGAAGCCGCGCTCAGCTTCTTGGGCTTGGGCGTGCAACCGCCCACCGCCACCTGGGGCAATATGCTCAGCAAATCACGCGAGTTCATCACCAATGCGCCGCATTTGATGATCCTGCCCGGCTTGCTGATCGCGATCGTGGTGCTCTGCCTGTATATCATCGGCGATGGCTTGCGCGACGCCTTCGACCCGACCGCTCAGTATTGAGCGCCCTCAGTCGGTCATAAACTTGTACATCGTGGTGGATTGAAAACGGTCGCCCGGGCGCAGGACAGTCGACGGGAAACACGGCTGATTTGGCGAATCCGGGAAGTGCTGCGTCTCCAGCGCCAAGCCATCGCTCTGTCGATACAGCCGCCCGCTGCTGCCCACCAAGCTGCTATCCAGCATATTGCCCGCATAGAATTGCAAGCCCGGCTCGCTCGTCCAGACCTCCAGTATGCGTCCGCTGGTCGGCTCATATACCCGCGCCGCAAAACCAGGCTCGCCAGCCGCCAAGCCATCTCGGCGCAAGACAAAGTTGTGGTCATAGCCTTTCGCCGCCAGGATTTGCGGATGCGCCGAACGTTGCCCAGGAGCGATAGCTTTGGGAACGCGGAAGTCGAAGGGGCTGCCAGCGACCGGCGCGAGCTCGCCCGTGGGGATTTGCCCCGCGTCCGTTGGCGTATACTGGTCGGCATTGATGGTCAAGATGTGCGCCTCGATGCTGCCCGCGCCTTCGCCCAGCAAGTTGAAATAGCTATGGTTGGTCAGGTTGAGCACGGTCGGCGCGTCCGCTTTGGCGCTGTATTCAATGTGCAAGGCATTGTCGTCGTCCAGCGCATAAGTCACCACAACATCCAGCGCGCCAGGATAACCTTCTTCGCCACTTGGGCTGCGATAACGCAACTCCACCGCGCCCGACTGTTCCTGCGCCTGCCACACGCGCTTGTCAAAGCCGACTGCGCCGCCATGCAAGCTGTTGCAGCCGTCATTTTTCGCCAGTTCATAGGCCACCCCGTCCAGGACAAAGCGCCCGCCGGCGATGCGATTGGCATAACGCCCGGTGATTGCGCCGAAATAGGGATGCTCGCCCGCGTATTGCGTCAGGTTGTCAAATCCCAGCGCTACATTCGCCAGCCGTCCGCCACGGTCAGGGACGCAAATCGAGGTGATGATGCCGCCGTAGGTGATGAACCTGACTTGCATGCCGCGAGCATTCTGCAAAGTGTATTCAAATATCTCTGTGCCATCCGCTAGGCTGCCAAAGCGCCGCATATTCCCGCTCCCTTGTCTGTTTCCCTATGCCCGCTGCAATTGTACGCGGTTTGTGGTAGCTGCGCCCTATGCCACACGCGGATAACTTGGTTAAAATACGCCCAGTTGACTCATAAGAATCATCCAATGAAGGGAGACTGTGATGAATTATCGCTCGCTCGGGCGGACAGGCGTGATGGTCAGCGAGCTTTGCCTCGGTTGCATGAACTTCGGTTGGCCGACGCCAGAAGCGGAAAGCTTCGACATGATCGACCGCGCTATCGAGGCTGGCATCAACTTCTTTGATACCGCCAATGTCTATTCGCGGGGCGGCAGCGAAACCGTCGTGGGGGCGGCGTTGCGGCGCAATGGCAAGCGCGAGCGCATCGTGTTAGCCACCAAAGTGCATGGGCGCATGGATGATAACGACATCCTGGCGGCCGGCAACAACCGCCGGCATATCATCCAACAATGCGAGGCTTCGTTGACGCGGCTGCAAACCGACTACATCGACTTGTACCAGTTGCACCGCCCCAACCCCGAAATCCCGATTGACGAGACCCTGCGCGCGCTGGACGACCTCATCCGCGCCGGCAAAGTGCGCTATATCGGCACCAGTTCATTCCCGTCCTGGCGCGTCATGGAATCGCTGTGGGCGGCGAAGGAGCTGGGCTTGAACCGCTTCGTCAGTGAGCAGCCGCCGTATCACCTGCTTGACCGCAGCATCGAGCGCGAGATGATCCCCATGGCGCAGTCCTATGGCATCGCCATCATCCCCTGGTCGCCACTGGCGCGCGGCTTTTTAACTGGCAAGTACAAACGCGGCGAAACCATCCCCGGCAACAGTCGCTTCGGCAGAGACTCCGGGCGTGGCGCAGCGAACATGCGGCGGCGTGACCAGCATTTTACCGATATCGGCTATGCTGTGCTGGAGGCGGTGCAGCAAATCGCCGCCGAGAAAGGCGCGAGCGCCAGCCAAATCGCCTTGGCTTGGGTCAACAGCCAACCAGGCATCACCGCGCCCATCATCGGTCCGCGCACCATGGCGCATCTGGAGGACAACCTTGGCGCGCTGCAAGTTGAGCTGAGCGCGGATGACCACGCGCGGCTGGATGCTGTCGCCGAGCCAGAGCGCGCTACCGTGCCCTACTACCACGGCGGCATGATCAACTTCAAGCCCAACGAACATAGCTGGCTGTAAATCTACCCCTTCCCGAAGCATCAGGGAGGGGAGCTACATTCGACGGACTCGGAATTATCGCCAGGGCTTTCGTTATGGGAAGTAGATATCGGTGTTCCCCAATGATTTGGGGGGACCGAGGGGATTAGACTCCCCCTATCAGCGCGGCGTCGCCGCTTTTTTTATCGCCAGCAGCCGCTGGTATTCGTCGCGGGCTTTGTAATGCTCGTCCAGCGGATAACAGCCGGAGACCATGCCATTGCGCGGAGCGGTCGTGCAATCGCTGAAGGTGCGGCAGATTCGCTTGCGCTCCAGAAGCCGCCCAGCCAGCAAGTCTGCCGGCAGCTGCGGATAGCTCAAAGCCATGCGTCCCAAGCCCACAAAGTCGGTCAAGCCTTGGCGCGTTGTCGCCTGCGCCACATGGGGCAGCCAATCCTGCAAGTAGGAATAGCCCGAGCCGACGATGGTCAAATCGGGGAAAGCCGCTTTTAGCTGTGCCGTCACCCGTATCTGCCGCGCCACGCCCACCAGTGGATCTTCGGGCAGCAGGTAGCCGTCCGATGGTGGGAAAATCGCCGGGCGCTGGATGTGAAAATTGTAATAGGGACTACCGGCGGTGATGCAAACTAGCTGAATATCCAGCCCGCGCAGCAAATCCAGGAAGCGCATCGGTTCGCTTAGGTCGTAGCCTGTGCCAGTGCCATCGCCGCCAAATGCGTAGGGATAGGTTGCTCCCGGATATGGCGCTGGCTGGCCGATGCGGTCGCTGCCCGGCTGAAATGGAATCCAGTCGATGGCGCTCAGGCGCACGCCAATATCCAAGCCAGGGGCGCGCGCGCGGATCAACTCGACTGTATCGCGTAAGAAGCGGCTGCGATTCTCGAAGTTGCCGCCATACTTGCCGTCTCGGTCAACCGCGCTTAGAAACTCATGCCCTAAGTAGCCATGGCAGTGCTTGATATCGACGAAGTCAAAGCCAGCTTGCTGGGCATAGACAGCCGCCTGAGCGAAGTCTTCTATTAGTCGCTCGATGTCGGCATCGCTCATCACACAGGAGTCGTCCGCGACCTGGAACTTGGCATCGAGAATTGGGTGTCGATACAAAACCAGCGGCTCAAGCTGGGCGCTGTTGGGGCGGCAGAAACGCCCGGAATGCGTCAACTGCAAGCCAATCAGCAAGTCGCTTGCGTCCCCGAAATCTTGAGCGTGCGCCTCCAGCAGGTCGTCTCGTAAGCCGGCGATGCCAGCCAGGTTATCGACGTTGATGACCAGTTGGCGGGCATTGGCGCGTCCATCGTGGCGCGCCGCGACTGCCTCGCCACCCCATATCAACTTTGCGCCGCTCTGCCCAAATCGCCGCCAGCGCCGCCGCGTCAGCTCCGAAGGCTTGCCATCCGCCGTACCATCCCAGCCTTCCATCGGCAGGATGCAAAAGCGATTGGCTAACTCACGCCCGCGATAGGCGTAGGAGCGCGCCAGAGGCGATCCCGCGCCGAGAGCAAGCTGCTCGTCGATAGGCAAGTCCGCGCCGACCGACTGGCAATAGCTGCTGAATTGCTGGAACGTCCGCAACTGGGCAATGCGCCTGATCGCCATGGTCTAGCTCGCGTCCAGGATGCCGAGCCGCTGGGCAATATCGCGCAGGATAGGTATGTCACTTTGCGGGCGACTTGGCGAATCGGCATGGGTTACGCTTGAATCAATCCAGCCGCGCAGCGCCAGGAATTGCGCAGCCGAATGCTTGTAGGCGGGCACCGGCGGGCGAAACGCCAGGAAGCCCAGGTATTGCAGCAGGTCGTTTAATTCATAGAAGCCGGCATCGCCATCCAGCCACATTTGGTCGCGCCGGGCGAATAGGTCAGGCGCAAAGGTGCTCAAGCCGAGCAGATAATCGCTGCCATACATGACCATGTCAATCGCCAGGTCGTTGCCGGTATAGACCTTGAAATCAGGGCGAACTTCATCGCGCAGCGCTAGTCGCTGCCATTCCAGCCGGCGGCTCAGCGAGGAGTGCTTCGCGCCCAGGCATTTCTCCACGCCCAGCAAGCCGCGATAGGTATCGAGGTTATAGATCGCGCCGAATGAAGCGAACATCTTGCCTAACTCAAAGGCGATGAACCCATCGGTCTGCGCGCCAATCGTTTCGTATGCGCGCAGGATGGCTTCATCGGTCTGCCCGGTCAAGCCATAAGACTGGAAGATAATGGGCAGTCCGCCGCGTTGCTGGATGGATTCCACCTGGCGGCAATAGGCGTCGGCGTCAAATTCCGCGCCCGGCGCATCGCCCACAAAAGCGCCCGCCACAAAAGCGCCGCCAGCCAATATGGAGCGCGCCGCTCGCAAGACTTGTTGGCGTTCGGCCTCGGAGATTAAGTTGGCAAAGCCGGTATCCATATTGACGGCAGGGGTTATGCCGGCTGCGGCTGTGCGCTGAATATGCTGGCACAAGCCCGTCCAGTCGATTTCGCCATTCGCGTGGAAAGGCAGCAATATCGCCGAGATGCCTTCGATTTTGCGGCGGGGGCGGATGAAAGTTTGCGGCTCTGACTGCATAGCGCATTCCTTGTCGGGTTGTCTGAAAAAAATCTAATCGCCAGCCGGCGAAATCGCGGCGACCGGCTGCACAGTGAAGCGCGGATTTTCCTTGAGCAAACCAATATCCACGCCATTCCGGCTGGCGCGCACATCATCGCGATGGTACTGCACAGCATAACCCAAGCGCGGCTGGTCGGTGCTGTTAGCGCCAGAGCCACGCAGAGTCAGCCGGGTGAAAGCCACGGCATCGCCCGGCATCATGCGCATCGGTAAGAAAGACTGCGGCTCGACTGCGACTGTGCGGTGGCCATCGCGGTCTTCACTTTCTACCGAGTCCAACGTGCCAGCCAGGTGCGTGGACGGCGCGATTTGCAAGCAGCCGTTCTCCGGGCGCATTTCCACCAGCGCGAACCAAATGTTGATGCCGGGGCCAGCAAAGCGCGTATATTGATTGTCCTGGTGGAAGTGAAATCTGCCGCCGCCACCGCCGCTCTTGACCGCTGTGAAAGGCAGGTAGACTGTCGATGGTCCGCCCATCAAGCACGAGGCAATTTTCCGCAAAGCCTCGCTGTGCACCAGGCGCGCCAAGCCCGTATCCGCCAGATACTGACGGCTTTGGCGCAGCTTGTCTTTGGATGTGCTGGCTTGGCAAAGCGCTTCGCGGCTGATGCCCAGCCCCGCCATGATGTCCAGCACTTCCTCCGCCAGCTTTTGCGCGGCTTGACGGCTGAGCAAACCAGGCAGCGACAAGTAGCCGTACTTGGCATAGAAGTTGACTTCCTTGTCAGTCAAGTCGCTGTAACGCAGCAATTCGGCGGTCATGGTACTGTCCTCGCGGTGCGGTGATTATGCCATAGTTGACAATTGTTCGCGCTTTATCTCATAGCGCATCTCGCTCGTATTCAAGTAAGAAATCAGTTCATCCAACATGCACTCACCCAAGCGTCGGGTGTCATTGATGCCGATAGCGCCAGCAATGTGCGGCGTCAGCACGACATTGGGCAAGTCATACAATGCCGACTCGGGCGGTGGCGGTTCGGGATAGGTAACATCCAGCAGCGCGTAGACATCAGGTCGCTGACGCAGCGCATTGATGAGGGCGCTTTCATCCACCAGCGCGCCGCGAGCGCTGTTGATGAAGGTGCTGTAGGGCGGCATCTGCTCCAGCAAGCGCCGATCGACCATGCCTTCGGTCTCAGGCAGCCAGGGCGCATGCAGCGAAGTTACCGCCGATGCGCCAAACAGGTAGGAAAGGCTGACCAGCTCGATGCCCAGTTCGGCGGCGTCTTGGGCGCTGGCATAGGGGTCATAGGCGAGGATGCGCAGGCGGTAGGGCGCAAGCAAGCGAATGACCCGCCGCCCCACCAGGCTCAAGCCGATGATGCCGACAGTCGCTCCGCGCACACCCCGGTAAGCGCGATTTTTGTCTTCATTGAGGAAATTGCGCTGCTGCCGAACGCGGGCGGTTTCGCTCCACATGCCTTTCAGCGAGAGCACAATCTGCGCGGACACCACTTCCGCCACGCACTCGGCATTGGCAGGGGCGGCGTGGGTGATGCGGATGCCCCGCTCCCACATGGCATCGCTGACGAAGCGCTTAACCGTGCCAGCGCCATAAAAAACGGCGTTTAATTGTGGCGCTTGGGAGAGAAAAACCGCATCCAGACGCGGGCAGAGCCAAGACGAAATGAGGATTTCCATGTCTTGCAATACGGAGGGATTCGCAGCTACCTGCGCTTTGGTCTGCGGCGGCGCGATGAGTTCAACATGCTCGGCGAATTGCGCTATCAAGTCGTCCGGATACACGCGCTGGCGGATATGGTCTTCCAGGATAAACAGCGCTTTGGGCATGGGCGCTCCTTGCCAAGTATTCAGCCAGCCTATAGTATCATTGCAATGCAACCGTGTTCAAGTTTCTCGCGCTTTGTCGCAAAGGAAAGCCAATGCTCATTTCCGAAATGAACTGGATGCAGGTCGAAGACTACCTGCGCCGCGACGACCGTTGCATCCTGCCCACCGGCAGCACCGAACAGCACGCCTACCTCAGCCTCAGCGTGGATAGCATCCTGGCTTCGCGGCTGGCTGCGGAAGTCGGCGAGCGGGTGAATGTGCCTGTCTACCCCGCCCTGCCCTATGGTTTGGCTACTCAATGGACGGCTTTCCCGGGCACGGTCACGCTGCGCATCGACACCTATCTGGCGCTGATCCGCGATGTGCTGGATAGCGTCAAGCGGGCTGGCTTTCGGCGTATCCTGCTGATTAACGGGCATGTCGGCAATGCGCCAGCGCAAGACATGCTGCGCGAATGGATGATGGATAATCCCGATGCCTGCGTAAAATGGCACAATTGGTACAATGCGCCGCAGACTTGGGCAAAGGTGCTGGAAACGGACCCTATCGGCTCGCACGCTTCCTGGATGGAAAATTATCCTTGGACGCGGCTGGCTGGGCTAGCGCTGCCCGAGGGCGCAAAAGCCGCCATCGATTTGCACAGGCTGGCGCAGCTGAATCCGCAGCAAACCCGCGAGCTGCTGGGCGATGGCAATATGGGCGGAATGTATCAGCGCAGCGATGAAGAGATGCTGGCGATCTGGCAAGTGGCGGTCGCGGAAACCTGCGCGCTGCTGGAGAAAGACTGGGACTAGATGACTATGCTGATTTGGGGGGCGGGCGCAATCGGCGGCACAATCGGCGCTTATCTGCGGCGCGCCGGGCGGGATGTCGTTTTCGTGGACGTCGTGCCAGACCATGTGGCGGCGATCAACGAGACCGGACTGCGCATCAGCGGGCCGATCGACGACTTCCGCGTTGATGCACGCGCGTTCACCCCGCAGCAACTTACAGGGCGGCACAAGATCATCCTGCTCTGCACCAAGTCACAGCATACGCGCGCTGCCGCCGAGTCGCTTGCGCCATTTCTCACCGATGATGGCTGCGTCGTTTCGCTGCAGAATGGTCTAAATGAATTGACTATCGCCGAGGTTGTTGGTCGCGAGCGCACAGTCGGCGCATTTGTCAACTTCAGCGCCGACTATCATGCGCCGGGCGAGGTTCTCTTTGGTGGGCGCGGCGCGGTCGTGATAGGCGAGCTAGACGGTGCCGATAGCCAGCGCGCGAGAGATTTAGTCAAGGCGCTGCGTGATTTCGAGCGCGATGCCAAGTTCACCGACAACATATTCGGCTATCTCTGGGGTAAAGAAGCCTATGGCGCGATGCTTTTCATCTCCGCGCTGACGCATGATTCCATCGCCGCCGCCTTGTCCAAGCCGCGTTATCGTCCGCTCTACATCCGCGCCGCGCAGGAAGTCCTGCAACTGGCGGAGAAGCTGGGCATTTCACCGCTGGGCTTCAATGGCTTCGAGCCGGCGCTATTCCTGGCGGATGATCAAGCTGGCATAGCGCGCTCGCTGGACGCGCTTGTCGCTTTCAACAAACTGTCGGCGAAGACGCACAGCGGCATCTGGCGCGACCTGGCGGTTCGTAAACGCGCCACCGAAGTGTCCATGTACGCGCCGCTACTCGCGCAAGCCGAAGCCATCGGCATGGACATGCTCTTGACCCGTTGCTGGATCACAATGATCGGCGAGATTGAACAAGGCAGCCGCGAACAATCCCAAAATAATCTGGAAGAATTGCGAGCGGAGTTCCCATGAACATCAACTTTGCGGGAAAGGCAGCCATCGTAACTGGCGCGGCACACGGCTTTGGGCGCGCAATCAGCCTGGCGCTGGCGGAACGGGGCGCGACCGTGTGGAGCTGCGATGTACTGGCGGAGGAACTGGCGGAAACAGCGGCGCTATGTGCGGCAGCGGGCGGCAAATGCCAGGTGCGGGTCGTCGATGTGCGCGAACGAGAGGCTGTTTTTGCGCTGGTGGACGAGGCGCTGACGAGCGACAGTCAAGTTCACATCCTGGTCAACAATGCCGGCGGGGTATTGGGGCAAGTCGGTCGCCCGCTGGAAGAAATCAATGAAGAAGACTGGGATAGCATCTTTGCGGTGAATGCGCGGGCGGCATTTTATTTCACGCAGGCGGTCGCGCCGGGCATGAAAGCGGCTCGCTATGGCCGCATCATCAACATTTCCAGCGGCGCTGGCTTGGGCATCAGCCTGACCGGCATCCAAGCCTATGCCGCGGCAAAGGCTGCGCAAATCGGCTTGACGCGCCAACTCGCGCACGAACTGGGACAGTGGCAGATCACAGTCAACAACATCGCGCCGGGCTTTGTGCTGTCCAATCCCAATTCCATCCGCCAATTCGAGACTTATGGCGAAGCCGGTCAACGCGCGCTGGTGGAGCGCTTCGCCCTCAAGCGGCTGGGCAGCGCCGAAGATATTGCCAATGGCGTGCTGTTTTTCGCTTCTGACTACGCCAGTTGGATCACCGGGCAGGTGCTGTCCATCGATGGCGGCAAGCTCTGATTTGCCCCCACCCCAAGCCCCTCCCCAAAAAAAGAGGGAGGGGCTTTAATACTACAGAATCGCTGCGAAGACTCCCCTTCCCTCGTTCTGGGGGCAAGGGGCCGGGGA
>VXNO01000082.1 GCA_009840575.1 Chloroflexota bacterium
CGCTGCCATTCCGTGAAAAGTAAGCGAACTTGCCAAGGCAAGCCCCTACAACAATGCTGATTTTCGGTGTATTTTCTCTGTGCCCTCTGTGCCTCTGTGGTGAATTAACCCATGCCCACCCAGACCCTGCAACATTCCTCCACCACCTGGCTCGATATCGTCGCGCCTTCCGCGGCCGATGTCGCCGCTCTGCAAGCGCGCTTCCCGCAGTTTCATCCGCTCAACCTGGAAGACATCCGCAGCCGCATCGAGCGCCCCAAGCTTGACCAGGACGATGACTATCTCTTCCTCGTCATGCACTTTCCGCAGTGGGATTCGCAAGGCGAGGTCTCCCGCGCCAGCGAGGTTGATTTCTTTGTCGGGCGCGACTTTGTCGTGACCGTGCACAATGGCACACTAAAGCCGCTGATGACCACTTTCCAGCGCTGCCAGTCGGATGATGAAGCCCGCGCCGAGCTGCTGAGCCGCGGCGGCACATTCGCCTTCTACACCTTGCTCGACCAGCTTGTCGATTACATCTTCCCGATTATGGGCAAGGTTGATCGGCGGGTGGCGGCTATCGGCGATGCGTTATTCGAGTCCAATGCCAAGCGCACCATCCGCGAGCTCGCCCTGCTGCGCCGCGATATCATCTCCCTGCGCCGCATCATCCGCGCGCAAATCCCCATCGCGCAGCAGTTGGAATCTGTCCAGCACCCCATCCTGCACGAAGACATGGCAGACTACTTCGGCGATGTCGCTGACCACCTCTTCAAGCTGCGCGATATCGCCGATGAGAACTTCGAGGTCATCAACAGCTTCGCCGAAGCCGCCGACACCCTGGCCAGCTACCGCATCAACGAGGTCATGCGCATCCTGACGGTCATCTCGGTGATTATGCTGCCGCTGACGTTGATTTCCAGCATCTATGGCATGAATATCGATTTGCCCCTTGCCGATGACCCCAACGCCTTTATGCTAACCGCCGTCATCATGATCCTGGTTGCCCTGCTGATGCTGCTGATCTTCCGCCTGCGCCACTGGTTGTAGGCTGCCCATGCTCAAGCCCGCCACTTATATTGACGACCGTCGCTCGCTGGACGCCGCTGTGAGTCGCCTGGCTGCGCAGCCACGCCTCGCCATCGATACCGAATCCAACAGCATGTACGCCTATCGCGGGCGCACCTGCCTGGTGCAGATTTCGACCGCTGATGAAGACCTGCTCATCGACCCGCTGGCGATCAAGGACATCGGCGCGCTGGGCGGCATCCTGGCGGACGCGACTATCGAAAAAGTTTTTCATGCGGCTGAATATGATTTAATCTGCCTCAAGCGGGACTTTGACTTTGATGTCCGCGGCATCTTTGACACCATGGCGGCGGCGCGCGTCTGCGGCTATACGCGCATCGGCTTGGGCAACATGCTCAGCGACCTGCTCGGTGTGCCGCACAGCAAAAAGCACCAGACCGATGACTGGGCGCGGCGTCCCCTGCCCGCCAGCTATCGGCGCTATGCCCAGATGGATACGCATTACCTGCTGCGCCTGCGCGATTATCTGTATGCGGAGTTGGCTGCCGCCGACAAGCTGGACGAGGCATACGAATATATGGCGGATGTAACGCGCTTCGAGCTGAAATCGCTGGAATTCGACCCCGATGGCTTTTGGGCGCTCAGCCGCCCGGGCGCGCTGGACAAGCGGCAGATGGCGGCGCTGCGCGAGCTGTATATCCTGCGTGACGAACTGGCGCAGGCGCGCGATGAGCCGCCGGGGCGCATGATGTCCAACAAGGCGCTGCTGCAAATCGCCAAAGCCCTGCCCCGCCGTCAATCTGAGCTGGAAGGCATGCGCGGCTTGCCTCGCTGGCTGGTGCGCCGCCATGGGCACGAAGTCATCGAAGCGGTCAAACACAGCGCGGAGAGTCGCTTGCCGCTAGCGCCGCCCCGCCAGGCTCGCATCCCTAACCATATCGCCGAGCGCTACAACGCCTTGATGAACTGGCGGCGACAGACGGCACAGGCGCGCGGAGTCGAATCCGATGTCATCATCAGCAAGGACACGCTCTGGCAGATCGCCCGCCGACAGCCCGATAGCATCGACGACCTGCGCGGCATCGATGGCTTGGGTCCCTGGCGGCGCGGGGAATATGGCGAGCAGCTATTGGGCGTGGTCCATGGGCGCGGCTGAGCCTGGTCAACCGCCCAGGCGTCTGGCGGCCATCCTGCGCCTGCTGGACAGGCACTCGCCAGCCGACGCCAAAGAAGCCCACGATATCCAGCGCATCCGGCAGCTCGTCCACGAGCGCCACGATATATTGAGCGCGCGCTGCCAGGTCGGGCACATTACCGCGTCAGCGCTGATTATCGACTGCGCGAGCGGGCGCATCTTGCTGCATTTTCATCGCAAGCTGAAGCGCTGGCTGCAAGTCGGCGGGCACCTGGAAACCGGCGAAAGCGACCCCGCCCTGGCGGCTTTACGCGAAGCGCGCGAAGAAACCGGCTTGCCCGATTTAGTCTTCTGCCCGCAAGCTGCTATGCCGCTCGACATTGATGTGCAAAACATCCCCGCGCGGGCGGACATGCCTGCCCACCTGCACCTGGATTTCCGCTATCTGCTGGCCACCCGTCACCCGCAGGCTTTGGCACCAGAGCCAGGCGAATCCGCGCAGTTCCGCTGGCTGACTGTGCAGGGCACCCTGGCTATGGGCGCTGCTTTGGACTCTTCGCTGCGGCGCTTGCTGCGCAAGGCAGAGGGGATTGGCTAGTTACGTGGATATGGCAACCAAGCCCCTCATCCCGGACCCTTGTCCCCA
>VXNO01000087.1 GCA_009840575.1 Chloroflexota bacterium
TATATCCGCAGCCTGGCGCATGATTTGGGCGCGGCGCTGGGCGTCGGCGCCCATCTCGCTGGCTTGACAAGAACAGCCAGCGGCAATTTTACGCTTGCCGACAGCCTCGAGTTGGAAGCGCTTCTGCAATGCCCGGATTGGTCGCCGCATATCATCCCGCCCTGGCGCGCCCTGTGTGATTATCCGCGCCTGGAATTGGCGGCGGATGACATAACCCGCCTGCGCAATGGGCAGTTTATCGAGCGGCGCGGCAAGCTGGATGCGCCAGCCGTCTTTGGCTTTGACAGGCATCAGAACCTGGTGGCGATATTGCAGCCGCGTGGCGAACGCTGGAAGCCGCGCAAGGTCTTCCCGCCCGCCACCGAAGACATGGCAAAGGACTGACGATGCGGCATTTGCAACACTTGACTGATGCCCGGCTGGAGGCAGGCTCGGTCCTTAGCATCGGCGTCTTTGATGGCGTGCATCGTGGTCATCAAGCCTTGGCGCGCGAACTGGTGCAGCGGGCGCGGCAAACCGGGCGAAAAGCCGTCGTGGTCACTTTTTTTCCGCACCCCGACAAAGTGCTTCGTGCGACCGAAGAGCGTTATTATCTTTGCCCGCCGGATGAGCGCGCCGAATTGCTGCTGGGGCTGGGCATTGACCTGGTCATCACGCATCCTTTTGACGAGGCGACGCGCCAACTGCGAGCGGTCGACTTCGTGTCGCTGCTGCTGAAACACCTGCGGCTGCGCGAGTTACGCGTGGGCGCTGAATTTGCGCTGGGCTTTCAACGCGAGGGTGATATCGCTTTTCTGCGCGCGCAGGGGCAAGAGCGGGACTTTCAGGTTGTGACCATCGCCCCGGTCACTGCGCAGGGAGAGCGCATCCGCAGCGCGGACTTGCGGGCGCTCTTGCGGACAGGGGATATGCGCGGCGTGACGGCGCGGCTGGGCAGAAACTACACGGTCGCGGGCGAAGTCGTCATGGGCGAGCAGCGGGGCCGCACGATCGGTTTTCCCACCGCCAATCTGGATGTCTGGCGAGAGCAAATCCTGCCTGCCCACGGTGTCTATGCGGCTTGGGCGCATGTCGATGGAACGCGCTATAGAGCCGCCACCAACATCGGCACGCGACCAACTTTCGCCGGCGCATCGCCTACGATTGAAACGCACCTGCTGGATTTCCATGGCGATTTGTACGGCAAGCGACTGCGGCTGGCTTTCGTCGAGCGCCTGCGCGCGGAAAAGAAATTTGCAAGCCTGGACGAGCTGACCACCCAGATCCACGCGGATACAAAAGCCGCGCGCGCATGTTTAGCGGACAAGCCAGCCGTCTAATTGCGAGCGCGCTTGGGCGAGGCATAACCCAGCCGCCGCATGAAGTCCGGGTTGCTGCGCCAATTCCGCAGCAGTTTCACGCGCAGGTCGAGGCGCACCGTCGCCTCCAGTAGGGCTTGCAGCTCACCGCGGGCAGCGCTGCCGATGCGCTTGATCATCGCCCCCCGCTTGCCTATGATGATGCCTTTCTGTGAATTGCGCTCGACGAAGATCGTCGCTTCAATCTGCGTGCGCTGAGCGCCTTCTCGGAAGCGCGTGATTTCGACCGCGACCGCATAAGGGATTTCGTCGCTGGTATGCTCGATGACCTTCTCGCGGATTAGCTCGGCAGCCAGGAAGCGCAAGTTGGCATCGCTGGCTTGCTCGGCGGGGTAATAGCGGGGGCCCAGCGGCAGCACGGGCAGCAGCGCTTCCAGCAGCGCGTCTATGCCCTGCCCTTTTATCGCGCTGGTCTGGAGCGCACAGTGATGATCGCAGAGCGCAAGATGCCCGCTGAGGTCGGCATCAGCCGCTAGCAGGTCGGCTTTGTTCAGCGCCAGAATAAGTGGCTTTTTCTCGGCAAGCTGGCGCAGCATGTCGCTGATGCGGCGGTCGGCTGCGTTAGGGACGCGCGAAGCGTCCAAGAGCCACAAAACGGCATCCGCATCGCGCAGGGCATGCCGCGCCGCGCCCAGCATAGCTTCTCCCAAATGCGTCTGCGGTGTGTGGATACCGGGCGTATCGACAAATAGAACCTGCGCGTCCGCCGCTGTGTATATGCCCAACTGCCGCTGCCGGGTCGTTTGTGGCTTGGAGGTTACGATGGCTATCTTCTGCCCGAGGATGGCGTTGATGAGCGTGGATTTGCCGACATTGGGCTGCCCGACCACCGCCACAATGCCGGAACGATGGTCTGCGCCCCAATCATCGCTGAAGATGGAATCCAAATCAGCCATGGGCACGCCAGTTCGCCAGGCAGCGATACCGCGGCAGGCGGGCGAGCAAGCGCGCCGGGAAAGTAGTCGCATCCTGGGCGATTATGGCGTCAAGTCGCGCCAGGGCTTTGACATCTTCGACATCCGCATAAGCGTACACAGCGACGGGCAGCGCCAAATCCAACTGCTTGAGGAAGAGCATTTCGTCTGCGCCGTCCGCCATGCGCCCGCAGACATCGGCGCGTGGGAAGAGATGCCCGCGCTCCATGATAAATTGCCAGGCGGCTTCTCCAACCAGCATTTCGCCGCGGTCCGCCACGACCAGGTCGGGCACGATGGCAAGATGCGGCTTGCCCAGGATGCGGATGCCATAACGAAGCAAGAGCTCGCCTTGCGCCGCCAGCCAGCCGCCAGCCAGCGCATGATCCGCCAGCAGCCAGCGTTCGTCCAGCCGCGTCAGCCAGCCATGGGCGCTATCGGATATGGGCAGGCGCTGCATGGGGCGTCTAGTGGTGTTCGGCTTCGGCGGGGATGTTGATGTCGTCAAAGCGCTGGAAGGGGCGCACCCAACCCAGCCAAAAACCTATCGCCAATACCATCAGAAACAAGCCAGCCACCAGCAGCAAGCCCAGTCCGTGGGTGGCTTCCGCGTCCAGGTCTGCGCCAAAAACGACGCCAATTGACGCGGAGGCGATCATCAGCGTCATGCCCAAGCCGCCTACCATCGCCAAAGCATACAGGGTCAATCTGCTCAGCTGCATCGCATTACCTCATACTTCCCTGGCTGTTATTCCGCCGCGCCTGCGCTACACTGGCTTACATTGATTGTGCCGCGCGCGAGTGAATCCGTCAAGCCTGAGAGGTGGCAATGACCGCTAACACAATGCTCTTCATCCGTCATGCTCAGACCGATTACAACTTCCAGCGCCGTCTGCAAGGCTCGCTGCCTGTGCCGCTGAACGCCGCGGGACGGGCGCAAGCGCAAAGCCTGGCTGTGTATTTGGTGGATTATGGCATTGACGCGATCTATACCAGCCCCATGTCACGCGCCCTGCAGACGGCGCAGATCCTCGCCGAGCGCCTGGGGAAAATTCCTATACAAGATGCGCGCCTAGGCGAGACCGCCTTTGGCTGCTTAGAAGGCAAGACAGTGGCAGAAGCGGCGCAGCATTTTCCACTGGCGCAGCGGTATTGGCAGAGCGGCTACCTGGCTTATCGCGTGCCAGGCGGCGAGTCGCGGCTGGATGTCCAGCAGCGCATGCGGGCAGCTTGGGACGATATCCTGCGCGCTGACGCGGCAAACGCCATTGCCGTGGTCAGTCATGGCTCGGCGATTGGCATCCTTCTCCGCTCGCTCTTCGCTAAACTGCCCGAGACGAGTCTGCGCAACACATCGATTACCACTTTGTCGCGCCACAGCGACATCTGGCAAATCGCCGGCTATGGAGAAACGCCCCATCTACGATAGATGCGAGATGCGCACATCGTAAGCTATGCCAGGCAACCGCGCCACTTCAAATTGGCGCTGCTTTGCGTACAATGGCAGGAAGTCATCACCCCGATATAGAAAGGACTAGCCAGCATGTCGCAACCTATCCGAGTGGCTGTAACCGGTGGCGCTGGGCAGATCGCCTACAACCTGCTCTTCCGCATCGGCAATGGCGAGGTCTTCGGCGCTGACCAACCCGTCGTCTTGCAGATTTTGGAAATCCCGCCGGCGATGGATGCCCTGCGCGGCGTGGTCATGGAGCTGGAAGACTGCGCGCAGCCGCTGCTGCATGATATCGTCATTGCGGACGACCCGACTGTCGCCTTCAAAGACGCTAACTGGGCGATCCTGGTGGGTGGCAAGCCGCGCGGATCTGGCATGGAACGTAGCGAGCTCATCGCGGCTAATGGAGCGATTTTCGTCGAGCAGGGACGCGCGCTGAACGAAGTTGCCGCCACCGATATTCGCGTGCTGGTGGTCGCTAATCCCTGCAATTCCAATTGCCTGGTGGCAAAAGCCAATGCGCCTGACATCCCCGCCGGGCGCTTCTTCGCTATGACACGCCTGGACGAGAATCGCGCCAAAGCTCAGCTCGCTCAGAAGGCGCGCGCGCAAGTCGCCGATGTGCGCCGGTTGGCGATCTGGGGCAACCACAGCGCGACGCAATTCCCCAACTTTGAACATGCGCAAGTCAGGGGCATACGGGCGGAAGCGGTACTTGGCGACCGCGCCTGGCTGGAAGGTGAATTCATGACGACGGTGCAGCAGCGGGGCGCAGCCATCATCAAAGCGCGTGGCAAAAGCTCCGCCGCCAGCGCCGCCAACGCCGCCCTGGATACCATCCGCAGCTTGATCAAGCCAACCGCGGCCGGCGACTTCATCAGCGCCGGCATCCCCAGCGAAGGCAATCCCTATGGCGTGGCTGACGGGCTGATCTTCTCATTTCCATTGACCAGCGCTGGCGACGGCGAAGCGGACATTGTCGGCGGGCTGCCGCTCAGCCGCTATGCGCGCAGCAAAATCCAAACCACTGAGGCGGAATTGCTGGCTGAACGAGAGGCGATCGCCGACTTGCTGTGATGGCGCGCTAGACGGCTTCGACTTCGCTACGTTTGGGTTTCTCGGCGCTGGCTGGGATGAATTCCGGTTCTTCTGGCACCACTACTGCCATGACAATGTATAGTAGCAGCGCTGGGCCACCCGCCATAGACAAGAGCACCCACGCGATGCGCACCAGGCTGGGGTCGACATCCAGGTATTCGGCAATGCCGCCGCAAACGCCAGCCAGGCTGCGCTGTTGGCGAGAACGGTATAGTCTTCGGCGCGGGTTGAACTTCACCATGTTGTCATCTCCTGCAAAGCTGCTCTCACTGCTTTCTACGCAGCCGGCAATGCCTGGTTGCGCGCCAGTTCAGCGGCGAAAAGGAATCTCGCCGATGCCAGGCGTCAACCTCACCACACCCCAAAATGCGCGGATGCCCATCCACAGCAACATAGCCAGCCAGACGCCGGCGAAAGCTTCATCGGTCTGCGTGGGCAGCAGCGCCAAAGCCGCCAGCGCGCAGCCAGTCGCCAGCAGCATCACATTGCGCAAGAAGCGATAATCGCCCGTGCCCCAGTGGATGCCATCGGTTACGAACGCCAGCGCATTCAAGGGCTGGGTGAGCGCAGCCACGAGCCAGGCGAGGTGAAACACGGCGGTCGCTTCGGGCGGCACAAAGACATCCGCCACCAGCGGCGTCGCCACCAGGGCGATAAACAACAAGGCGACGCCCGTTGCCAGGCTCCAGCCCGTGCAGGACAAAGCCACCCGGCGCGCCGTCACCATTTGCGCCGAACCCATAAAATAGCCAACCAAACTCTGCGCTGTGCTGGCCAGCGCCTCCGCAATCAGCGCCGCGAAGAACCACACCTGGCGGATGACCTGGTGCGCCGCGCCAGCCTCCGCGCTCATCTGCGTGGCGACGCGCGTGGCAAAGAGCAGGAAGAGCGTCAACGCGCCCGAGCGGATGACGAGGTCGCCGCCCACGCGCAGCAGCCGCAAACCCGCCTGCCAATCGAAATCCCGGCTCAAACCCAGCCGCCGATGCAGCCCCCATAGCAGCCAAAGCGCGCCCAGCCATTGACTAAGCGAGCTAGCCAGCCCAGCGCCAGCCACGCCCAGCGGCGGCACAAATGCCCAGCCGAAAATGAGCAAATAATCCAGCGCGATATTGGCGATATTGATGCCCAGTGCGATCCACAATGGACTGCGCATATCTTGCAAGCCGCGCAGCGCCCCAAAGCCAACAAAGATGATGATTACCGCCGGCGCGCCCAGCAATCGCAGTTGGATATATTGGTCGGACAAAAGCAACACCGCGCCTTCCGCGCCCAGCAATTGCGAGAGAACCGTGCCGCCCGGCAGCATAGCCAACACGAGCAGCAGGCTGGCAATCAAGCCCATCGCCAGCGCCAGGCTGACCGCGCGGCTGGTTTCGCGTAGTTGCCCGCGCCCGGATGTCTGCGCGACTTCGGTCTGGGTGGCGATGCCCAGAAAGCTGAAAATCCACAATATCGATGTCAGCGCCCCCGCGCCCACCCCCAGCGCGGCCAGTGGCTCCGTGCCCAATTGGGAGACGAAGGCGGTATCCACCAAGCCCGTTACCGGCTCGGCAACCAGCGACGCCAAGATTGGCAGGGACAATGTCAAGATAGTGTAGTTAGGACGTCGCAGGTAAGGGTGGTTCGCGGCAGGCTGCGTTGCGGACTTCATTGACCGAGCTGCGCGCCGATGAAAGCGGGGTAGCCATTGATGAAGTCGGCAGGGAGCAACCGTTTTTTGCCGGCAATTTGCAGCATGGACGGGCTGAAAAGTTGGTCGCCGGTGCCAATGGCGATGCCGCCCCGCTGCTGGATGACTTGCCCGGGCCGCGCATTCCCAGGCAAGAGGATGCCCGGCTCAATGGTCAAGTGCGCGCCCTGCCAGTGTGTGTAGGCGCGGGGCCAGGGTTGATAGGCGCGTACCATGCGCTCGATTTCGGCTGCGGATTTTGTCCAGTCGATTTCGCCGGCTTGTTTCTTGAGCTGCGGCGCATAGGTCGCCAGCGCATTGTCCTGTGCTTGGGGCGTGATTTCACCATTGAGCCAGCCGGGCAGCGTCTCCGCCAACAAGTCCGCGCCCAGGATCGCGAGTTTATCGTGTAAGCTGCCGCCGGTTTCTTCAGCCGCCAAGCGGATGGCGCGCTTCGCCAGCATGGGTCCGGTATCCAGCCCCGCTTCCAGCAGCATGATAGTCGCCCCGCTCTGCTCGTCCCCAGCGCGGATGGCCGCCTGGATAGGCGCAGCGCCCCGCCAGCGCGGCAGCAGCGACGCATGCAAATTGACCACGCCCTTATGCGGCAGGCTCAGCACAGCTTGCGGCAAGATCTGCCCGAATGCCGCCACCACAAAGACATCCGCTTGATAAGCCGCCAGCGCCGCGATAGCCGCTTCATTACCACGCAAACGCCGCGGCTGCAAGACGGGGATGCCAGCCGCCAGCGCCGCTCGCTTGACAGGCGACTGACGGATGCGTTGGCTGCGCCCGGACGGTCGGTCCGGCTGCGTCAGCGCCGCCACGACATCATGCGCTTTCAACAGCGCTTGCAGGCTAGGCAGGGCGAATTGCGGCGTGCCCATGAAGACGACTCTTGCCATAGCGTCCCTTCGCGCGAACTGCTAGCATAAGCGGCTGATTGTAGGACAAGCCTTGGACGCAGTCTATGCTGCAAAAACGTTGGGCGCTCGTAGAAGAGTCGCCAGAGGACGGCTGGCTGCGCAGCGCAAACACCAAGCCCGCGCTCGCGCAAGTCCTGCACAACCGCGGTTTTGCCGACCCACAGGCAGCGCAGCAATTCTTGCACAGCCGCGACCTGCACGAAGCCCCACTCGCTATGAAAGACATGCCCAAGGCTGTCGAGCGCATCAACCGCGCCCTTCTATGCGGCGAGCTGATTGCCATCTATGGCGATTATGATGCGGATGGCGTCTGCGCGACGGCGCTGCTGCTGACGACGCTACAAAAGCTGGGCGGCAATGCAATCGCGCATATCCCGCATCGCGACGCTGGCTATGGCTTGAGCAAGGGCGCATTAAACAGGCTGGCGGAGGCTGGCGCGCGGCTGGTGGTGACTGTCGATTGTGGCATTCGCTCGGTGGCGGAGGTGGCGGCGGGGAATGCGCTGGGGCTGGATTTCATCATCAGCGACCATCATTCGATTGGCGCTGTTCTGCCGCCGGCGCTGGCGGTCGTCAATCCGCGCCAAAAGGAATGCCCGGGCGAAGCGCGGCTATCTGGCTCGGGCGTGGCGTTCATGCTGGCGCTGGCGCTGCTGAAAGACCGCTGGGCAAATGACCGCGCCAACTACCCGCCTGGGCTGCGCATTTCCGACTTGCTGGATTTAGTCGCGCTGGGCACAGTCGCCGATGTGATGCCGCTGAATGTGAGCTTGAACAGGCGCTTGGTCGCGCATGGGCTGGCGGCCATCAACGAGGGGCGGCGGGCTGGCATCGCGGCGTTGGCGGCGGTGGCTCGCTTGCGATTAGGGACTATCCAGGCGAGCGACCTGGCTTTCCGGCTGGGACCGCGCATCAATGCGGCGGGACGGCTGGGCTCGGCGGAAGCTGCTTTGGAACTGCTGCTGGCAGAATCGCCCCAAGCGGCGCGGACGGCTGCCCAGCGCTTGCAGCAACTGAATCAGCGCCGACAAATGCTGACCAGCGCGGCGCAGGCGGCAGTCGATAGCCAACTCGAGCAAGCGGCGCGAGAGACATCCGCAGCCTGTCAATCCGCCGCTGCCATCATCCAAGGCGCTGACCGGCGCATGGCTGGCTTCCTGCGGCCGACGCGGCGCAATCCCACCCGTCAACTGGCGCGTCTTCGGCAAGTGGCGCTGCAAGCCGAGCGCGAAATAACCAGGATCGCCGGCGCAGAAAGTCAATGGCCTTTGCGGCGGGCCAGCACACGATGGAGCTCTGCAATCTGCGCCATAGCCAAGCGCGCGCAACGGGATTATTCGCGCCTATCCGACTGCCGCGCCCGGGCAAAATTGCTTTGCAAGCTGGAGGCAGAGCGAAAGAAAATATCCGCGCTCGCACGGGCAGAAATCAGACGGATTCAAGCGGATGCAGCAGAGCCAATGCTGATCTTCGCCGCCGGTGATGAAGAAGCGATCCCCGCGGGCATCGCTGGGCTAGTGGCAGGGCGATTGACCGAGGCGCATTATCGCCCGACGGTGATCGTATCCTTGGGCGATGGCGAAAGCCGCGCATCCTGCCGCAGCATCTCCGAATTTAATATCACGCGCGCGCTGGATGCCTGCGCTCATCTGCTGGTTCGGCACGGCGGACACGCGGAAGCAGCCGGCTTCACCGTGCGCAACGAGAATCTGCCCGCCCTGCGCCAGCTTTTGGAGAAATTGGTAGACGCGCAGTTGCGAGGCAAAGCCTTGGCGCCAGCTTTGTCAATCGACGCGCCGCTGCAAGCCTGCGACTGGAACGAGAAGTTCTTGCAAGAACTCAAAGCCTTGGAGCCGACTGGACAGGCCTTCCCGCCAGCCGCCTTCATGACGGACAATTTGCGTGTCTTGGCTTACCGCACTGTCGGTCAAGAAGGCAAGCACCTCAAATTGCGCGTGGAAAAAGACGGCGCGCGCATCGATGCGATTGGCTTTGGGCTGGGGGCATGGGCGGCGAATATGCCCAGCCACATTGATGCGGCCTACCATTTCGAGAGTAACGAATTTAATGGGCGGCGCAGCCTGCAATTGCACTTGCTGGATATCCGCCCAGCAAGGCAATCACATCAAAATGAAAACCCGCGTTATTAATGCTCTAACCACCGAGTACGCCGAGAGGTATAGAAACAGGCGAGTCATCGCCGCGCCCCTACACCAACCCTCTGCGCCTCTATGATGAAGCAATACAATGCGATTGCCCTGCCCCGCGCCATTTCCGCTTGACCAAGCCCACAGGCAGACGCATAATGACCGGCGCAGACCGAGCAGGGAGTGAGATTTGCAGGCAAAGAGAACCGCGCCAGGCGAGATGAAATTTTCTTATGGCGGGCAAGCCGTCATCGAGGGCGTGATGATGCGCGGCGCGCATTCCATGGCGGTGGCGGTGCGCGACCCGAAAGGGCAAATCGTCATTCACGAGCAGCCATTGAGCGCGCGCTTGTATCGCGGTCGCATCGCGCGGACGCCTTTCCTGCGCGGGCTGATTGGCTTGTGGGACGCGCTGGGGCTGGGCATCCGCGCTTTGATGTGGTCGGCGGATGTAGCGCTGGATGAAGAAGAAACTGTCAGCTTCAATGGTCCCATCGGCTGGCTGACCATCGCGGTATCCATGCTGATTGGCGTGGGCATTTTCTTTTTGCTGCCCACTGCCGCCGCCACTGGCATCGGCAACCTGCTGGGCTTGAGCACAGCCGCGCCCGAAATCGTCATCGACGCGGCAGGCAATGAAGTCGAAGTCGCCGGGCAAGCCAACATCCTGGCTTACGAAGCGCTGCCCATCGGTTGGGACGCTTTCTTGATTAATTTGATCGAGGGTCTGGTGCAATTGTCGATCCTGGTGGTGTATATCTGGTTCGTGGGCAGGACGACCGATGGCTCCCGCATCTTCGCCTATCACGGCGCGGAGCACAAAACGATCAACGCCTATGAAGCCGGCGCTGAGCTCTCGCCCGAAATCGTCAGTCGCTACCCGATTGAACACCCGCGCTGTGGCACGGCATTTTTGTTGACTGTCGTTTTCGTCAGCGTGCTGCTCTTTTCGTTGATCGGCCGCCCGCCCTTCGCTCTGCTTATCTTGTCGCGCGTCTGCTTCATCCCTATCATCGCGGGGGCGGCGTATGAGCTGTTGAAATACTCGGCGGCGAATTTGGACAAAGCTTGGATCCGCTTCATGATCAAACCCAACCTGGCGCTGCAGCACCTGACGACCAACCAGCCCAGCCTGGATATGATGGAAGTCGCCATTGTTTCTTTCAAGCGCGTGCTGCTCTCCGAAGGGTTAATCGACGCCAATGAAGCGGCTATCCCCGCGCCGCGCCCTGAGGCCGCGCATAGTCCAGGAGATGGCTAATATGCGAATTCGGCAACACAGTGGATTTTGTCTGGCGTTTGCGATTGCGGCAATCTTTACGCTGGCATTGTACTTCCACACTGCGCGCATCCAGAGCGGCGTAAATAAAGACCATAACAAAAGCGACCAAAGCGCGTATATCGATTCCGCTATCGCTGCCTATGAAACAAGTTTTCACGACACAGGCGATCGGGTTCGCATGCCCATGTTTCAGTGGCTTATGGCGCTTTTCTACTCGCCAGAGTTGACGGAAGCTGACTTCTTCGAACTCGGCAAGGTCATCAATACCTACCTGTCTGGGCTGATTCTTTGCTTGCTCGGCGCTATGTTCGTCCGGCGGTTTTCTCTTCTATATGCTGTTTATGCCACATTGAGCATCGCATTCCTGACATTTGCCATCAAAGCGCCTTGGTTCCAGACCGA
Organism: Chloroflexota bacterium; assembly: GCA_009840575.1. Lineage (GTDB taxonomy): Bacteria > Chloroflexota > Anaerolineae > Aggregatilineales > Phototrophicaceae > UBA6055. The sequence goes on from VXNO01000087.1 coordinate 11,253, forward strand.
GATTCTGCTCTATGGCATCTTTGCGGCGGCATTCATCCGCGCTGTAGATGTCTTGCGCATACCCACTGTGTGGCGGCATGGCTTGGAAGTAGGCGCGCTGCTTGCGCTGGCGCACTTCACAAAAGCCGTGGGATTGCTCTTTCTGCTTTCCTATCTTGCTGCTCTCTTTGTGCAGTGGCTAGCCAGCTTTGCTTTGAGTGGCAAACGAGGAAGTGCAGCCGTTAAGCAGATTGGCTGGCGGCTGCTGTGCCATGCGGTTGCATTTTTTCTGGCTTTTGTGGTCGTTCTTTCTCCCTACTTGGCAGAAAGTTATCAGCGCTTTGGCATGCCTTTCTACAATGCATCGAACACCTTTTATGTTTGGTACGATTCATGGCAAGATGCCAAGCATGGCACAAAAGCAGCCGGTGACCGTGAGCATTACCCCGACCTGCCCCCTGAACAGATTCCCAGTTTGTCGAAATACCTCCGTGAGCACACACTTGCAGATATCCTGGACCGCTTTAGCACCGGCACGCGCCGGATGAGCGAGCGCGCCTGCCTGGATACCAGATACAGATACGAATATGGATTCTGTTCGCAAGTCGGGCTTGGTCTGTTGGCAATGATGATTCTTGCGCCGTGGATCGCCTTGCGCACGCCCACTCGTGAGTTAGCCGCAGCAGCTGGACTGATAACCTTTGTGGTTCTCGTACATCTGAGCAACAGCCTAGCTAATGTTTGGTATTTTTACATCGTCTCTTCAGGTCCACGAGGTATACTTGTGCTCTTGGTGCCACTTTTCTGGACACTCGGCCTGTTGCTGCACTCTCAGGTAGGCTATGCGCTGCGTCTGCGACTGTTCTCGTTTCAAGTACGGCTGTACGCGGCGGTGATGGCCATGCTCAGCATCACACTGATATATGAGATCTACCAGACTGTTACACACCGCGCCTATGTCATGTGGGGCGGCAAGTAGCCACTCAATCTCGATAGCCCAGCCGCCGCATCATATCGCCGGCTTCTTGCTTGAAGAAAGCCAGGTCGCCTTTGTCGAAGTGGCTGCGCCAGTCGCCACTGCGCCCGATACGCGGCTGCTGCGGCTTGCGGACGCCTAGCCTGCCCAGCAAGCCTGGCGGTTCTTCGGGCGGGTTCAGCTTATTCAGGGGCTGCAAGCGGGCGTTAGCGCGCACAGCCAGGAAGTCGGTCATTTTGTGCACGGTCGCGGCGTAGCGGGTTTCCAGGTCATCATAAGAGATCACCAGCAGGTTATCTTGCGCCAGCCAGGCGCGCGCATGATGCGCCCAAAACCCGGGCCGGCTGAGACCGCTGTCTTGCGGATGCAGCGCGGGGTCGCCACGCAGAAAGCGGGAAAAGCTCTGGTTGCGCACAGTTTCGCTGATGGATTGCATGTAATAATACAGCGAAACCATCACATCGCGGCCGTCGCGGTGCACGAAGATGGCGGGCGAATGGCGCAGGATGGTGCGCGCGAACAAGCGCTCGTCCAAGCCCTGCCAGTAGGTGGCGTTGGGCAGTTCCTGCATCGAGACCAGCACGCGCCCGGGCAGCGACAGCAACTCGCGACGAAACCGTCCCAGCGGGATATTGGCGTCATGACTCGCTTCGGTTTGCTCCAACGCCAGGAAGCTGTCATTGATATCCGGGCTGTTCAGCCGCAGGGCATCCAGCGCCCAACGCAGCCCTGAACGCCGATGCGCCGCCACCACAATGGTATTGAAGACAAACATTTATGCCTCCGCCGCCAGTCGCTTCAGCTCATAGAGTTTTGTCAGCGCCTCCAAGGGGCTGAGTCCGTCCACTTCCAGGGCGCGCAAGTCGGCGAGCGCCGGGCTTTCGGGTACTGCAAATAAACTCGCCTGCCGCGGATTTGTCTTTGGAGGGGAGAAATCGCCGCCGCTGGATTCCAATTGCTGCAAGATCTCCCGCGCGCGCTCGACCACCGCTCGTGGCATGCCAGCCAGCCGCGCCACATGCACGCCATAACTTTGGTCGGCGCCACCCGGCAAGACTCGGTGCAAGAACACGATGTCTTCGCCTTGTTCCGCCACCACCACATTATAATTGGCTGCGCGCGGCAGGATGCTGGGCAGCTCGGTCAATTCGTGATAATGCGTGGCGAAGAGCGTGCGGCAATTGAGGCGCGGGTTGTTGTGAATATATTCGATGACTGCTCGCGCTATCGCCACGCCGTCGTATGTCGAGGTGCCCCGGCCAATCTCGTCTAGGATGAGCAGGCTGCGGCTGCTGCTGCCAGAGAGCAAACGGGCGGTCTCGACCATTTCCACCATGAAGGTACTTTGCCCAGCATGGATTTCATCTTGCGCGCCAATGCGGGCGAAGATGCGGTCGACCAAGCCGATTTTCGCCGCATCCGCAGGCACAAAGCTGCCAATCTGCGCCAGCAGGGTGATGATTGCCACCTGGCGAATATAGGTGGACTTGCCCGACATGTTGGGACCCGTGATGATATGGATGCGCGATTGCTCGTCGAAATGGCTGTCGTTGGCGACGTAGCGCGTGCTGCTCTCCAGCAATTTCTCGACGACCGGATGCCGCCCCGCCTCGATTTGCAGGCAATTGTCGTCGCTGAGGATGGGCCGGCTGTAGCCCTCGCGCACCGCCACCGCCGCCAGAGACAGGAAGGCATCCAGATGGGCGATTGCCCGCGCTGTCTTCAGCAGGCGCTGCTTGTGTTGCGCGACTTGCTGACAAACCGCCGTGAAGATGTCTTGCTCGCAGCTGAGGATTTCTTCTTCGGCATGCAAGACGCGCGCTTCGTATTGCTTTAGCTCAGGCGTGATGTAGCGCTCGGCATTGACCAGCGTCTGCTTGCGCACATAGTCTTTGGGGATTTTATCGGCGTGGGTATGACGAACCTCGATGTAATAGCCGAAGACCTTGTTGAAGCTGACCTTGAGGCTGGGGATATCGGTGCGTTGCCGCTCCAGCGCTTCCAGATTGGCGATCCAGTCGCGGGCGGCTTGCGAAGCAGCCACGATGCTATCGAGTTTGTCCGAATAGCCGGCACGGATGACGCCGGTACGGTTCATTTGCGCGGGTGGCTGATCGACGATGGACCTTGTTATCAGCTCGCGGACCGGCTCGCAGGGGTCAAGCCAATCGTCAATGGCGGCGAGGCTGCCCAAGTCGGCAACCAGCCTACGCAGAGTCGGCACCTGCTCCAGCGCGATACGCAGCCCGACCAGGTCGCGCGGATTGGCTTTGCCGATGATGACGCGGTTGGTCAGCCGTTCCATATCGCCAACCTGCTTCAACGCCGCGGCAATCTCATCGCGCAGGATATCGCCATTGACCAGCGCTTCGACCGCATCCAGGCGCGCATTCAGCCGCTGGATATCCAGCAGGGGTTCGTTCAGCCAGCGCCGCAGCAAGCGCGCGCCCAAAGAAGTGACTGTGCGGTCAAGCACGTCCAGCAGGCTGCCTTGCGACTGACCGCGGCGGATGGTCTCTACCAATTCCAGGTTGCGGCGCGTGAATTGATCCAGCGCCATGAAAGCGGCTGTGGAGTAGGCGCGGATGCTGGTAAGCTGGCTGAGTGATTGTTTCTGTGTACTGTGCAGGTATTGCAAGACGCCGCCAGCCGCCGCTACCGCAGCCTTGCTTTCGCCCAAACCGAAGCCCGCCAGGCTGATGACGCGGAATTGGTCGCAAAGCAACTGCTGCGCGCCAGTGAAATCAAATGTCCAATCCTGCGCCGCCGTGAGGTGGATGCCTTCGGGTAGGGAAACGCCGCGCTCCACCCAGCTCTCTGGCATGATGACTTCGCGGGGCTGCAAGCGAGCCAGCTCTTCAATGACGCGCAAGCCCGCTGCCTCGCCAGTGAACTCAGTCGCGCAGAATTCACCCGTGGAGATATCCACATAGGCGATGCCAGCGCGGTTCCATCGCCCCGACTGCGCATCGCCGACTGGCAGAATGCTCATCAGAAAGTTGGGTTTGCCCGCCTCCAGCAATTCGGGTTCAATCACCGTGCCCGGCGTCACCACCCGCGTAACATCCCGCTCGACCAAGCCGCGGCCGGTGGGTTCGCTCAGTTGGTCGCAGACCGCGACATGGTAGCCTTTTTCAATAAGCTTGGCGATGTAGCCATCCACTGCATGATAAGGCACGCCAGCCATAGGCACTTTTTCGCCGCTTTTGCCCTGCGCGCGGGCAGTCAAGGTGATTTCCAGCTCACTGGCGGCAAGCTGGGCATCTTCATCAAACATTTCGTAAAAATCGCCCATGCGGAACATCAAGATGCAATCCGGGTATTGCGCCTTGATGTGTAGATACTGCCGCCTTAAGGGGGTTAGCTGCGCCATGCCCGCGTCCAATGCGCCGCTCATCGAGCTTACTCGCTACCGCAATCTATGTTATTTTATCAGCGAGCATGAGGCGCGACAAGCTGGCTGGAAACCGGGCGCAGAGCAACCGCGTCTATACTCGCCACAGAGGCGCGGAGACACAGAGGAATAGCCACACGATGGATAAAGAGATCATCACCGTTGACCTGGGCGGGACGCAATTGCGCGCGGCGCGCTATGACTCAGCTCTAAACCTGCTGGCGCGTGAACACACCTTGACGGGCGCGGACGATGGCTTGGAGGCGGTCTTGGCGCGCATCAAAGCCATCATCAGGCTGGTCATGCCAGCTAATCGCGAGCGCGTCGAGAGCATCGGCATCTCAGCGCCAGGGCCGCTCAACAGCAAAACGGGCGTGATTGTCGCGCCGCCCAACTTGCCGGGCTGGCATGATGTGCCGCTGGGCGCGATTATCGAGGCGGAGTTCGGCTTGCCCACGTACATCGGCAATGACGCCAATGTCGCGGCGCTGGCTGAAGCCTCACAAGGCGCGGCGCAGGGCTGTCGGCATGTCTGTTACATCACCGTCAGCACTGGCATCGGCTCAGGCATCATCTGTGACGGGCGGCTGGTGACCGGGCACGCGGGCTTGGCGGCGGAGCTGGGGCATATCCCCATCATCGTCGACGGCGGGCGAGTCTCGTCGATTGAGCTGGAAGCGGCGGGACCCGCCATCGCGCGCCAGGCACGGCAAGCCATTCGAGCCGGCGGCAACTCCGACATGCTGGCGGTGGCCGCTGGCGAACTTGAGCGACTGGATGCGCGCGCCGTTGGCATGGCCGCTGCCCGGGGCGATGCGCTGGCGGTAGAGCTGCTGGCGTATGCCGGGCGCATCATCGGGCTGGGCATTGTGACTGTGCTGCACCTCTTCAACCCGCAGATTATCGTCATCGGCGGCGGTGTCAGCAAGACCGGCGAGTTGCTATTTGCGCCCATCCGCGAGACTGTGCGCGACCATGCGCTGGACAGCGCATTCACAGCGGGCTTGCGCATTGAAGCGGCGGCGCTGGGCGATGATGTGGCCTTGGTCGGCGCGGCGGCTTTGGCGGCCACGCAGGGCGGCGATATCGACATCGCAACGCTGGATCGGCGCTTCTGAAACAACGCAGCCCGCGGCGCGGGGAGCGTGCTACAATCCTGCCATGTTAATGCGACCGGATCTGCGCACGCAGCAGCGAGACTTCCTGCTGAGCATTTCGCGCGCCATCACCGCGCAGTTGGATCAGAGCGAAGTGTTGCGGCGCGTCTTGCAGGCTTCGCTGGCGATGCTGGCGGGGCGAGTCGGCATCATCGCTTTGACCGACCGCGCCGATGGCAGGCTGGTCATCCGCGCCTACCGGGGCATAAGCGCCGATATCGTGCCACAGCTTAACCACCTGCTGCACGAGCTGATGAGCGCCCGTGGCGAAGCCGGCTTCAGCCGCGAGTTTCTGAATGCCAAGCTGCAAGAGATGGCTGACGCCATTGACAAGCGCCTCCAGCAGTCCATCGCCATGCCACTGGTCTTTGCGCAAAACCCGCTGGGTTTGTTGGTTGTCTTTCGGTCCTATCATACCGCTATCACGCCCGAAGACCTCAGCGCCCTGCAGAGCTTCGCCGATCAAGCGGCTATCGCGGTCAACAATGCCCAGCTCTATGGCGCGATCGCGCATGAACGCCAGCGGCTTTCCGCCATCCTCAACAGCAGCGGCGATGGCTTCTTCACCATGAGCCCGAGTTTGCGCTTTCTCCAGGTGAACACAGCCTTCGAGCGCATGACCGGCTGGCGCAATGCCGAAGCGCTCGACAAGCACAAGAGCGAAATCATCAACTGGGCGCGCCTGGAGGGCTCAGATATTGAAAAGGCGCTGAGCGCTGGCTGGGCGGCGGACGGGCGTGCCGAGCCAATCGAAAGTTTGTATGTGGAAGGCGAGCTCATCCGCCGCGACAGCAGCGAGCTGAGCATCGGCATCACCTATGCGCCCTTGCGTTCGGCAGTCGGCGAGCTGGTCAGCATCATCGGCAATGTGCGCGATATCACCAACTTCCGCAAAGCGCAGGAGATGCAATCCGTATTCATCTCCACCGTGCATCACGAGCTGCGCACGCCGATCGCCATTATCAAAGGCTATGCCAGCACCTTGGGCAGGGACGATGTCGAATGGGGCAAGGAAGCAGTGCGCGACTATGCGGGCATCATCGAAGATGAAGCCGACCGGCTCACGGCGCTGGTCGAAGACTTGCTCACAGCCAGCAAGATACAGGCGGCGCAGCAATTATATCTGCATATCGCCAGTGTCGATTTGCCTGCGGTGGCGGGGCAATCGGTGGCGCGCCTGGAGAGCGGGGCAAGCCAAGACATTGCTTTGAGCTTCCCCGATGATTTCCCGCTGATACAAGGCGATTCCGCCCGGTTGCGCCAGGTCATCGACAACCTGCTAACCAACGCGATCAAGTATTCGCCAGCGGATTCGACCGTCACCGTCGGCGGTCGCTATTCGCTGACGACTGTGACCGTCTTCGTGCGCGACCAAGGCCCCGGCATCCCCAAAGACCAACTGGAGCGCATATTCGAGCGTTTTTACCGCATTGACGACCGGCTGACGCGGCGCACGCAAGGCACAGGTCTGGGTTTGTACCTGGCGCGCGCCATCGTGCAGGCGCATGGCGGCGACATCTCCGTCAAGAGTGTTGTCGGCAGCGGCTCAACCTTTTATTTCAGTTTGCCACGTGGATGATTTTTTGATTTTAGTCATCGTAGCTCAGCAGCCATAGATCGGCGAATTGGCAAGCGCTTTGAATCGCCTGATAATTGACGACCGCGATGCCCAGGTTGCCGAAGCGCCGTTGTGAGGGCAGGCTGCCGACATAAACTTCGTCCAAATAAAAGTGAATGACTTCATCGTTGACGAGGAGTAGCAATTGGCGCATTGAGTCGGGGGGCGCTTCCCGATGACCATAGACGCCGGGCGCGAAACCGGCTCCCGCGCGCCTCGATAAGCCATAATCGCCATCGGCAGTGAAATACGCGAGTGTATAATTCTCGTCGTTGTAAAAATGAAATATGATGCCACAGCCGCCGTTGCCTTCCGCCCGTCGCTCCAGCCTGACCTTAGCGCCCAAGGCAAATTGCCCAAAAGCCAGGCCGGACGCGATCGGCACACGGGTTACGCCGGCACGATTATTGCGCACGCTGCTCTCCGACAAGCTCAGCTTGGTTTCGCCAAAACCCTGCGCCAACTGCTGCCGAGACAGATCGTGCGCCAGCAAATAGGGGGCGCGCATTTTAATGCGCTGCGGGATGATGGGCGCTTCTAGCCGCGTTGGCACAGTCATCTGCGCTTCCAGCACGGCAAAGGACATCAGCCCGCCACGAGCTGCGTCAGTTAGCATGGCGATGCCGACTCCGCCCGCTTCCGTGGTCCGCGCACCCCAGACCGAGTCGATAACTTGCCCTTCATAGACAATATCGATGTGCGCGCCCGCCACCAGCAAGCCCAGCCGAAATTTCGATGCGCCAGGCACGATGGCAGGGTGAGTCGCCCAATCGTCCAGCGGCTCAACGAAGCCGCCGCTCACCCTTTCCATGCGCCAATAGCCATTTTTGTTCAGCAACAGCCGTTGATAAGTGTCTGGCGATTGAATGCGGAATGCCAAGCCCAGCCCCCAACCATTGATTGCGCTGACGAAGTCGAATGCCACTTCAAAATAAAAATCAGCTTGCGCCGGGAAGCGCCTGCCCACGATGACTGCCGCAGCCCCAAAGCCCGTCATGTCTATCGATAAAAAATTGGCAGCGCCAAAACCCACTGGCGCGTCGCTATGCGCGACCTCCCAATCCTGGCTGGACATCACCGAATCGCGCATCGCCAAGCGGTCGTAACCAGGCAGGACATGCAGGCGATAAGCGCCAGCGCTGCCGCCCAGGCCGGCGACTGTCAATGTATACGCGCCTGATTTGGGCAGCACGAAGGCTTGTACGATGGCGTCAACCGTGGCGGGATACGCAAAGTCATCATTGGCAGCCACCAGCGCGCCGCTTGCGTCCAGGAATTCAAATTGTGGGTCAAGCTGATCATCCAGCGCTTCAACGCGAATCGACAGGATGGTTAATGCCAGCGCGGTCAAGGTGTAGCGCTTGCTTTCGCCGGCGCGCAATTCGCCTTCGACGATGCTGCCGATAGCCAACGCGCTGTCGTCGGCTCGCAGCGCCAGCCAGGGGAAAAACAGCGCAAAACAAAGAGCCAGCCGCGCCAGCCAGGTCATTTGTCTTTGGGCATCCAGGTGGTATAGGTATCGGCGAGGTAGTCGAGGTAGGCGTGATAATCGTCCAGGCTTAACTCCGCGCCTAGTTCGCCGCGATGAAACTCGGCTTGGGCGATGCGCCGTTGCACGCCGGCTTCGCGCAGGTTTTGCGTCTCGCCCTTTTTGCGTTTCTTCTTCTTTTGGTATTTGACCGACAAACGGGAGAGTGGCAATGCCGCGAAGTCGTCTGGCGAGGCAATGCTGTAGCTGACGATCATTTCGCCATCTTGTTCCAGCGCATTGGCGACCACATACCAGCCTTTGGGCACGCGCGGATGCCGCTTGGCTTCGAAGTGCCACATCAGCAGGTTGACCGTCGCGCCGCCATCGATTGCGCCTTGTGGTTGCCCGCCTTTCATCAGGTGGATCATATCATCGGCGAACTGAATAACGCGGTTGCTGGGCCAATAGAGCTTTGCCAGGTAATCGGCCAGGTAGGTCAAGGCGACCGCAATCGCCAGCGCCGCGCCCACCGCCAACAAGCCACCATTGGAGAAAAACGAGCTCACCAGCAGGTAGCTGGCGACCACGGCAATCAGAAATGTGAAGCAGCCCAAGAGCCGCACGCCGGAATGTTCTCGGTCTACCTGGAATACGAGGTCGGGGGCTCGTTCGGGGGCATTAAGCGATTGCATGCACAGTCCTCCAGCGGCTGCCCCAATGGTAGCCGATATGCCACAACTTGCAAGAGCATCCGCCCGGCGCGACAATCGCAGCAAAGCACAGCAGGAGCAGGCATGCTTGGCGCGATATGTTTTGGTGGCGTCTTCGGCTTTCCCCTAATCATCTGGGGGGCGCTGCTGATCTTCGACCGCGACCGCAGTTGGCGCAGGCTGCAGATGCGCCCGTCCGCCCCGCCCCGCCGCACACAGGCCTGGGATCGGCGGCAGATTATTTATGGCTGTCTGCTGGTCGCGCTGGGGCTGACGCTGTTCATCGCGCTGGGCACAGTCAATTTTCTGCTGCAAGCCGTCTCGCCACCCGCGCCCTTCTGAGTTTGCGCTGGGTGGCCGCTGGCGGCTTAGAAGCGCTTCCACCAGATGCCCGTACATTCAGGCAGGGTGATCTGGGGCGAGCGCAGGCATTGCTCCGCCAGGGTAGCGCCGAAGAACATGCCCGCCAGTTCTGACGCTTCGCTGGGCGAGGCAAACTGATAATCGCTGCGTATCCAGCGATGTTGGAAGCCATGCCGCTCCTGCCAATGGTTATACAAGCGCGCTACGTCGGCGCTCGGCGCTTGGGGCTGAGTCCGCCCGATGCCCAGGTCTTCGATCAAGATGGCAACCCCGCCCGGCTTGAGGACCCGTTGCATCTCTGCCAGCAGTTGGTCTACCAGCTCTCGCCAGGCATTAGGCTGCCAATCCAGCGCATGATTAAAGCTCCAGCCTTCGATAGCCAGGTCGGCGCAGTTGGCGGGGAGGGGCATGCGTCCGTTGTCGGCGGCGACCAGGCTCCAATTGCGCAGGTCTTTGTCCCGCAACTGTGCCCGCGCCTCGACGAGCATGGCTCGCTCGATATCGAAAGCATAAACGCGCGCCGCCCGCTCAAGCAGCGCCCCCGTCAAGTTGCCTGTGCCCGCGCCGAACTCCACCACCCGCCCAGCCAGCGGGCTTATCTCAGTGAGCGCGGCGATGAGTTGGCGCTGATAATCTTGGCGAGCCACAAGCCGCTGATATAGCCCGGCTTGCTCGCGGTAGAAGGCGCGAATGTGGTCGATAGCTGCCATGGGCGGCTATTGTCCAGGTACGCGGGCTCAGCCGGCAAATGCCTCGACCTGCGCCAGGAAGTTGCTTTGGTCGATCTGCGGATACAGGTCCAGTTGCGCCTTGAATACTTGCAGGTAGGCGGCGATCTGCTCGCGGGTATAGGCTTCAAAGCGCAAAGTAACCGCCGGCTGCGTATTGCTGGCGCGCACCAAGCCCCAGCCATGTTCAAACAGCACGCGAGCGCCATCAACAGTGACAACTTCGTATTGGCTTTGCAGGCGGGTGGTCATTTCGTCGATCATGGTGAACTTGAGTTCATCCGGCGCGGACAGCACAATCTCCGGCGTTGCCACCAATTTGGGGATGTCGTCGAAGATCTCGGCGATGCTGCGCTCGGACTGGCTGATGATTTCCAGGGTCTTCAGCGCGACCAGCGGGGCATCATCAAATCCAAAATAGTCTTCGCCGATGAACAGGTGTCCGCTGACCTCACCACCCAGCAGCGAGCCAATCTCGTTCATCTTTTGTTTCATCAGGCTATGCCCGGACTTCCACATGACGGGGATGCCGCCGTATTTCCTGATCTCATCGGGCAGGGCTTGCGAGGCTTTGACATCGAAGACGACTGGCGTATTGGGGTGGCGGCTGAGCAAATCCCGCGCCAATAGCGCCAGCAAGCGGTCAGCCGCGATATGATGCCCGCGGTTGTCGATGAAGCCGCAGCGGTCGCTATCGCCATCAAATGCCAAGCCCAGGTCGGCATTCAGCGCCAGCACTTTGGCTTCCAGGTCGCGCGTCATCTCTGGGTCTTCGGGGTTGGGCAGGTGGTTGGGGAAAGTGCCGTCTGGCTCGCAGTACAAGCATTCCACATCCAAGCCCAAAGCCCGCAGCACTGGCGGGATATAGGTGCCCGACAAGCCATTGCCGGCATCCAGCACGACTTTCATGCCGCGCGCCATTGTAACCTTGCTCTGGATAGCCGCCATGTGCCGGTGGATCAGGTCAAAGTCACGCGTGACCTCGCCGCTGCCGGTCGCAAAAGCGCGGTCATGGATGACCTGCAGCAGCGTCTGGATTTGCTCGCCAGCCAGCGCTAGCTTGCCATAAGCCATTTTGATGCCGTTGTAGCGCGTATCCAGGTGGCTGCCGGTGACCATCACGCCAGCGCCGCCTTCGCCATAAGCAGCCGAAGCGAAATAGACCGTCGGCGTCAGTACCTCGCCAATGTCGGTTACCGACATGCCCGTCGCCGCCAAGCCAGCGATGACCGCCGCCTTCAAAGGAGCGGAAGTGAGGCGATTGTCGCTGCCGACGAAGACGCGCTCGCTGCCAAACTCACGCGGCAGGTAAGTCCCCAGCGCCTTGCCGACCAGCAAAGCCACCGCCGGGGTGAGCTGCGGCGCATCGCCCGCCGCAATGCCGCGGATATCGTATTTGCGAAATATGGAGCTATCGAGTTGGGTCATCTTTTCCTCTGGGTTTGTGGCATCGTATTGAGGTGCATCGCTAGCTTGCGACTTCGATGGACTGCCCGTTGATGCTGGCGGCGAAAGCCAAGCCGGCGGCTTTTTGTCCATTGGTATGCACGAGTACCTGGGTGCCTTCGGGCGGGTCGCTGCGCAGCAAGAAGTCAGCCAGCGGCTCGCGCAGGTTCCTCCGCAAGATACGCCGCAGGGGACGCGCGCCAAACTCCGGCTCGTCATTTTGTTCCAGCAGCCATTGTTTGGCTTCGGGTGTGAAGCTCAAGGACAAGCCGCGCTCCGCCGCCAGCTTGTTTTCTTTCTCGATTAATAAATCCAGGATGAGCACGAAGTCATCATCGCTGAGCGCATTAAACAGAATCACCTCATCCAGGCGATTGACAAACTCGGGACGCAGGAAATCCAGCACTTGGTCCAGCACCTGGTCGCGCAGGTCTTCGGTGATTTCACGCACCATCAGATGCTCCGAGCCGATGTTGCTGGTCAAGATAACGACGGCTTCACTGAAGCGCGCGGTGTTGCCGCGGCCGTCGGTCAGTCGCCCTTCTTCCATGACTTGCAGTAAGACATCCATAATGCGCGGATGGGCTTTTTCAATCTCGTCCAGCAGCACGATTGTGTAGGGACGGGTGCGGATGCGCTCGGTGAGCTGTCCGCCTTCTTCGCTGCCGACATAACCAACCGCCGAGCCTAGCAGCCGGTTGATGCTGCTCTCGTCTTTGTATTCGCTCATATCCAGCACGAAGAGATTCTCTTCGCTGCCAAACATGAAATCAGCCAGCACCTTCGCCAGCTCGGTCTTGCCGATGCCAGTGGGACCCAGGAACAGGAATGTACCCACGGGTCGGCGCGGGTCTTTCAGCCCGACGCGCGCTGTTTTGATGGCGCGGCTGACCAGGCGCACCGCTTCTTCCTGGCCGATGAGCCGCTGCCGGATGTGTTCGTCCATATTGGCGTAGCGCTGGCGTTCGTCCGCGCCCAGCTTGCTGACCGGGATGCCGGTCATCTGGCTGGTCGCCACCGCGATATCGCCGACATCCAGGATGGCGTCGTTGTCTTCGGGCTTAAAAGCCAGGTGCGACTGCTTCGCCATATTGACCAGCGCGGCGCTGCGATGCAGGAGCTGCTCGGCGCTCTGCGGCAGCGGGTTGATGGTCAAGAAGCGCTGCGCCATACGCGCCGCCATCTTCAGCGCGTCATGCTCGACCGCGATTTCATAGTCAGCTTCAATATGCGGCGATATCGTCTCCAGGATGCGCACCGCCTCGTCCAGTTGCGGCTCTTCCACGCGGATGAGCTGGCTGTTTTCCATGATGACGCTGACGCCCTGGATACGCGCTTCAAACTCTTGCTGGGTCGTCGTGCAGATGATGACCGGGTCGTCGCTGAGGAAAGCTTTTTGTACCAGCGAAGTCGCCTTGTTGAAGTCGGCTTTGATGGGACCGCCGAAGAAACGATGAATCAAAGGCAGGAAGAGGATGCCGCGCCGCGCCGCGCTCATGCCAGCGCGAAACGCCTCCTGGTCGCCATCCAGCAAGGCCGTCTCGCTGATTTGCACCAGGTTTGCCAAGCCTCTGGGACCTTTGTCTTCCGCCATCAGCAGCGCCAGGCTGTAGGCAAGGGTGCGCTTGCCGACCCCATCAGGACCCACCAGGATGATATGCCGGTTCACGGCTTGTGTGAGCACATTGATCATATTGCGCAGCAGGTCTTCGCGGAAATGCACAGCGCGCAACTGCCCGCGTTTCGCCCGCGCCACATAGTCGACCGTTGTGCTGTCCGCCCGCGCCGGGGCGACCTTGCTGGCATCGCTATACGTATCCTGGATGGCTTTGGGTGAAATACTGAACTGGCGCAAGACGCGCCCAGTGCTCACCGACGATTCCGCCAGCACCGCCAAGGCGTGGTCGGTGTCGATCTTCTGCTGGTTCATGGAGTTGGCGATCGTCAGCCCATCATCCAGCAAGATGATCGACTGGCGGCTGAGTGAGACTCGGCGGTTGCCGATGGCGATGAAGTCGAGGCTGCCATCGGGGTCGCGCCGCGACTGGATAGCCACGCGCGCTTGCCGCTCCAGTCGCTCCAGGTCGACCCCGCGCTCGCTTTCGAAGTCCTTGAGCATGCGCCAGGCAGCAGTATCCTTGCGCCGCAGCAAAGCCAGCAAGACCATCTCCGGCATAATGGAGGACTTGCGGTATTCCGCCAGCAGCGGCACCGCGTCATTCAGTACAGCGTCCATGTCTTTGGTGATCAGGTCAGGGTTGAGCGTCGACATCGTTCTGTCGCATCCTTCGGGCAATTATCAGCGAGCATTATAGCGCAGGCAGGCACAACGCGCCTAGCTTGCATAACCGAGCGCAACAGAATATTTACATTATTTGCATCAAAATCGCGTAAGAAAGTGGCTGGCTGAGGCAACTGTTAAACTACTCACCACGGAGGAAACGAGGATACACAGAGGGCACAGAGGTTTGGTGTAGAGCGAGGCGGTGACTCGCCCGTTTTCTCTGACTTCCCTCTCGGGTACTCAAGCTACTCGGTGTACTCGGTGGTAAAAGTTTG
>VXNO01000059.1 GCA_009840575.1 Chloroflexota bacterium
TTGCTCCTTGGATACAGTACCAGTATAATCTAGGACTATACAACTAGCCACTCCCGCTAAATCCGCGGCAATCGTCCGGCGCAGTTTTGCATCTCCGCTTGCTATATTCGGCTGCCTGCGTTATACTCGCGTTCTGTTAGACGCGGTATCGAAGAATTGCAAGCGGCGGGCTGAGGCTCGCGGCGAATGGATGTTGAACCTTTGACGAATAACGGCGCGGAACCCATCCTCGAGGTCAAGAACCTCAAGACGCATTTCTTCACCGACAAGGGCGTCGTGCAGGCGGTCAAGGGTGTCAGCTTTGCGCTGGCGAATGGTGAGACGCTGGGCATCGTCGGCGAGAGCGGCTGCGGCAAAAGCGTAACCGCTAGTTCCATCATGCGGCTCATCAAATCGCCGCCGGGCAAGATCGTCGATGGCGAGATCATCTTCCGCCGCCAGAAGCGCCGCGCCGAGACCATCGATATCGCCGGCCTCGACCCCAAAGGCGTCGAAATGCGCAGCATCCGCGGCGGCGAAATCTCGATGATCTTCCAGGAGCCGATGACCTCGCTCAACCCGCTGCACACGGTTGGGCGGCAAATCTCCGAAGTGGTGGAACTGCATCAAGGGCTGGGGCGCAAGGAAGCCAGCAAAGTCGCGATTGATATGTTAGACCGCGTGCGCATCGCCGACCCCGAAGAGCGCATCAAACAATACCCGCACCAGCTCAGTGGCGGCATGCGGCAGCGGGTCATGATCGCGCTGGCACTGTCCTGCAATCCGTCCATTTTAATCGCCGATGAGCCGACCACAGCGCTGGATGTAACCATTCAGGCGCAGATTATCGACTTGATGGAAAAGCTACAAGAAGATTTTGGCTCGTCCATCATCATCATCACCCACAATTTGGGCGTCGTATCGCAGATGGCCGATTATGTGGCGGTGATGTACTTTGGGCGCATCGTCGAATACGGCACGGTCATCGATATCTTCCGCAACCCGCAGCACCCGTACACGGTGGGCTTGCTGGAATCAATCCCCGTGCTGGGGCGGCGCAAAGAGATTCTTGTGCCTATCGAAGGCATCGTGCCTAACGCCACGGCGGAAATCGCTGGCTGCGCATTTGCCGACCGCTGCCCGCATGTGATGGCGAAATGCCGCGAGCATCTGCCCGTGCCCAGCCGCGTGGATGGCGAACATACAGTCGTCTGTTGGTTGCACAGCGACCAAGCGGAAGCAGTGAATTAACTCGCTGGCGAGCGCTGGCGGGCTAATTTTTGTCAATCCAATTTCGGAGGAATATAGATGAAACGCACCACATTCGTTCGTATGCTGCTGGTTTCAGCAGTCATGTTCAGCATGTTCGGGGCTGGCTTCGCGCAGATGAGCGAAGTCGCTGACCCGATCCCCTACCCCGAAGGCGTGCAGTTGGGCGATAACCCGATTGTCAAGTTCAACCTGGACGAGATGCTGGTCTACAAAGCCCTCGATTCCTACAGCGAGCCAGCTTGGGTGACAGCGCTGGTGGAAGCCGGCGAATTGCCGCCGGTGGAAGAGCGCCTGCCCGAGAACCCGCAAGTCATTTTGGAATCCGGCATGAGCACTGGTCCGGGCGTCTATGGTGGACAGTGGCGCGATTTCTCCGCCGTGCCTACCGAAGGCTGGAACCTCTGCGCGCGCCAGACTCAGGGCTGGTTCGGCATCAACTACATCTATGGCGAACAGTTGGTGAAATCGGGACCGATGTTCCTGCGCAAGGACAACCTGGAGCCGCTGCCCAACCTGGCGACAGACTGGGAGTGGAGCGAAGACGGCTACCAGCTGACGATGAATATCATCCGCGGCGCGAAGTGGTCGGATGGCCACCCCTTCGGCGTGCATGACATCATGTTCACCTGGGAACATGTCATCCAGGATGACAATGTAGATTCCTGGACGACCGGCAGCACCTTCTCCATCGGTGGCGAGCCCATCACCCTGGAAGCGGTGGATGACGACACCATCCTGTGGACCTTCCCCGTGCCCTTCCCCGTGCAGCAGTTGTTCAACATGGACTTCCTCGACTTCAACATCTGCGCCGAGCATGTCTACGCGCCGATGCACCCCGCCATCAACGCAGACTCCGACTACGACACCTTCAAGACCTTCCAGGTCCAGGACGACCTGCCGGTGCCGAGCATGGGGCCCTGGGTGGCGACTGACTACCAGATTGACGAGTTCATGGTGATGCGCCGCAACCCCTATTACTGGAAGGTTGATGAAGCGGGCCACCAGTTGCCCTACCTCGACGAAGTAACCTTCGAGAAAGGTCCCAGCGGCATCGGTCGTACCTTGGGCACACTGGCTGGTTCAATTGACCACACCAACTTGGAGAACCCCAGCACCTATGTTGAAGCCATCACGCGGGCGCAGGAAGATGATGCGCACTTCCGCATTGAGTGGGGTCCCGAGACCTTGGCTTTCAATGTGCAGTTCAACCTGTCGGCGACCCTCGGCGTCGAAGATGATCGTGATGCTGCCCTACGTGAGCTCTTCCGCAACCAGACCTTCCGCCGCGCGGTGCAGCATGCGGTTGATGGCGATGGCATCGGCCAAGCGGTCATCCGCGGGCCTTTCATGCGCGGTTTCGGCGGTGGCATCGTGCCCGGTTCGCCTTACTTCGATATCGACAGCGTCGTCTACTATCCCTATTCGCCCGATTCGGCCAGCGCGCTGCTGACTGATCTGGGCTTCGAAGATACCGATGGCGATGGCATCGTCAACTGGACCGATGGCCCGCTGGCTGGCGAGAACCTGGTTATCGTGCTGAACACGAGCGTCGCAGCAGAAGCGACCGGCCAAATCGGCGAAGCCTTTGTGTTGCTGATGCAGGATGTCGGCGTGCAGGTCAACTTGCGTCCGCTGCAGGGTCCCGCCGGCGATGACGCGGTTGTCAGCGGCCGCTGGGAAGCGCGCGTCAACCGCATTGGGCAGGAATTCACGACTTCCTTCACCCGCTGCCGCGACCTTGCGCCCATCACCACGACTTCGCCCGCCTGGCATCGCGCCGATGGCGATATGCGCGATATGCTGGACTTCGAAGTTGAGCTGGTCGAGATCGTTGAAGAATTCTGCCTGGAGCCGGACTTCAACGCCCGCGCCGAGCTGATGTCCCGCTACAATCATCTCTTCACCGAGAATGTCTACAATGTCGGTGGCATCATCGGTCGCTATGGCTTGGCATTGGCGAAGCGCTTCAACAACATACCCGTAGGCTCACCGCCCTTCTTCTATCAGTGGACCTGGGGCAATGTGATCCCGGAGGCCGTTTGGGTCAACCCGGACGAGCAGCTTGACCAGATCTTCCCCGGGACTGTGCCGGTCTACGACGATATGGATATGTAGGTTGCGCTCGCGCATCCGAATTGGGGGTGAGCTTCGGCTCATCCTCAGCCACTTGCAAAACAGAGGGGCGCGCAGTTTCGCCTCTCTTTTTGCCCAAGCCACAAACCCTGCGTTACACTGGTAGCATTCGTTTAGGTGCTGACTGGCGGCGAGAAACAGCCATATATGCTTCGGTTTATCGTCAATCGACTTATTTCATCGGTCTTTATCCTGCTGATTATCGCAGCGGTGGCTTTTTTCATCATCCAACTGCCGCCGGGCGACTTCGCCGATACCTACAAGCGCGAGTTGATCGCGCTGGGCGGGCAATCGGAAGAAGAAGCGGAAGCGGCCGCGAACCAACTGCGCGACCGCTATGGCTTGAACGACCCGCTGCCGGTGCAATATGTCAACTGGATATCGGGCATTGTCCTGCGCGGAGAATTTGGCTTTTCCTTCTCTTATCGCACTGATGTGGGCGAATTGATCGCGCAGCGCCTGCCACGCACCATCGGCATTGCCCTGGCTGCCCACGCGATTTCTTCGCTGGTCGGCATCGCCCTAGGCATCTATGTTGCCAACCGACAATACAGCCTGTCCGACAATCTGGCGGCAACATTCGCCTTCCTCGCCACCTCGATACCCCGTTTTACCTTGGCGCTGATATTTCTATATTTGCTGGTTTTCCAATTTGGCCAAGAGCATGTCAGCTCCATGTTTTCGCCCCAGTTTCGTCACGCGCCTTGGTCGATTCCCAAAGCCATTGACCTCATCCAACATGTATGGCCCGTGATCTTCATCGCCGGCTTTGGTGGCGTCGCCCGCAACATGCGCGTCATGCGTGGCAACCTGCTGGATGTACTCAATCAACAGTATGTAACGACTGCCCGCTCCAAAGGCTTGCACGAGCGGCGCGTCATGAACCGCCACGCCGTGCCCAATGCCTTGCATCCCATCATCGCTTATCAAGGCACGGCGCTGCCCTATATGCTGCAAGGCGAACTGGAAGCGGCGGTTGTCTTTGGCTTGCCGACAATCGCGCCTATGTTTTACGAGGCATTGCTGAAACAAGATATTTATATTTCCGGCAGCATCATGCTGATGTATGGCATTTTGTTGATTCTGGGCAATTTCATTGCCGATTTGCTGCTGGGCATCCTCGACCCGCGCATCAGCTACAGCTAATCACGGGAAGTGACACGTGCAGAGCTACACAGAGACCACTGAGCTCCCCGCGCCTGACCTGGAAGCGGACATGCTGCTCGAAGAAGAAGAAAGCAGCGACTCCTACTCGCAGCTAGTCTGGCAGCGCTTCAGCCGCAGCAAAGCCGCGATTGCTGGCGCTTTGATGGTCATCATGCTCGTTGTGCTGGCGATGTTCCCGGAGTTCTTTTCGCCTTACGACTTTTACAATACGACTCTGAGCGATACCTACATCCCGCCAGCCGAGATTCGCTTCTTTGATGTCGATGGCAACTTCCTCTTCCGTCCCTTTGTTTACAAATCAGAACTGGTCATCGACCCGGTTACCTATCAAGCCAAGCAGGCGCTGGATACCGAGCATCCACATTTCATCCGTTTCTTCGTGCGCAGTTGGGAATACAAGCTCTTCGGCTTGATCGAGACGGACTTGCACATCATCGGCTTGGACGGCGACGAGGTGCGCGTGCATCTGCTGGGCACGGATCGCTTTGGGCGCGACTTGTGGGGGCGCATCTGTCTGGCGGGGCGGGTTTCGCTGTCGCTGAGCATTTTGGCGGCGGTAATCGCCATCGTCATCGGCTCGTCGGTCGGCGTCATCTCCGGCTATTATGGCGGCAAGATCGACAATGCCATCCAGCGCTTTGTGGAAGTAGTGATGTCCTTCCCCGAGCTGCCGCTGTGGATGGCCCTGGCGGCGGTCATACCGAAGACCTGGCCCTCCGGGCAGATCTTCCTGGTGATGGCTTTCATCTTTCCTTTCCTGCGCTGGGCAGTCCTAGCGCGCGAGGTGCGTGGCAAGGTGCTTTCCCTGCGCGAGACCGACTTCATCCTGGCGGCGAAGGAGCAAGGCGCGGGCGATTTCCGCATTATCTTTAAGCACCTGTATCCCAATGTGCTGTCGCATGTCATTGTGATTTTGACCTTGATGATCCCCGACATCATCCTGGCGGAGGCATTCCTCAGCTTCCTGGGCATCGGCATCCAAGAGCCGCTGACTAGCTGGGGCTTCTTGATGAAGAGCGCGCAAAGCCTGGAGACCCTGGGGCAAAATACCTGGATCCTCACGCCGGTCATCTTCATCGTGGTGGCGGTGCTGGGGCTGAACTTCCTGGGCGATGGCTTGCGCGATGCCGCCGACCCCTATTCAAACCTGTAGGCGGGACCCATGGCAATATCTAACCCTCACCCTAAATCCCTCCCCGACGGGTCAGTGTCTACGCGACCCCATGAAGAAGGAGGGACTTCAAAGCAAGCGAACTCCCCCTCCCTCATCTTGGGGGAGGGGGCTGGGGGGTGGGGGTTCTCATGAAGGACATCATCCTCAAAGTGAATGACCTCAAGATGCACTTCCCGCTGCGCAAGGGCATGTTGCAGCGCCAGGTCGGCACCATCAAGGCGGTCGATGGCGTCAGCTTCGAGCTGGTCGAGCGCGAGGTGATGGGCTTGGTCGGCGAAAGCGGCTGTGGCAAGACGACAGTCGGGCGGGCGCTGCTGCGGCTCTATGATCCGACTGGCGGCGAAGTGCTGTTTCATCGCGCCGATGGCAGTTGGGTGGATGTGGCGAAGCTCAACAAACGCGAAATGAAAGAATTGCGCAAAGAGATGCGCATGATCTTCCAAGACCCCTTCAGCTCGCTCAATCCGCGTTTGACCGTGCGCGATATCATCGCCGAGCCGCTGGTCATCCACGGCACAGCCAGTGGCGATGAGGTTACATCGCGAGTCGCCGAACTGATGGAAGCGGTCGGTTTGAAACCGGCTTATATGGGACGGTATCCGCATGAATTCAGTGGCGGGCAGCGGCAGCGCATCGGCGTGGCGCGCACCTTGGCGCTCAACCCGCGGCTGATCGTCGCCGATGAGCCGGTCTCAGCGCTGGATGTTTCCGTGCAGGCGCAGGTGTTGAATCTGCTGCAATCGCTCAAAGACGAGCTGCGGCTGACTTTCATCTTCATCTCACACGATTTATCCGTGGTTGAGCATATCTGCGACCGCATCGCTGTGATGTATGTGGGCAAGCTGGTGGAGCTGGCGCCGACCGATGAGCTGCTGCGCAATCCGCGCCATCCCTATACGGAAGCGCTGGTATCAGCTGTGCCGCCGGCCGACCCGCTGATAAAAATGGAGCGCGTCATCCTGGAGGGCGATGTGCCCAGCCCCGCCAACCCACCGTCGGGCTGTGTTTTTCATCCGCGCTGCCGCTATGCGCAGGATATCTGCCAGGAGCAGGAGCCGCCGCTGGTGGCTATCGGACCCGGGCATGTGGCGCGCTGCCACTTCGCCGATGAGCTGGAATTGCAGGGGGTGGTGCATGTCGCAGACGCCTAAGGAACAGTCAACCCCCCTCCGTCCACCCAATGAATTAGGGGGAAGTCAGCGGTTGTTTGCCGTGCTGGCTTATGCCTTGCCTTTGCTGGGCGGTTTGCTGGGCTTGGCAATCGACCGTGGCAATTCTCTAACCCGCGTTCATGCGACGCAGAGCATCGGCGCGCTCTTGACGATGGCGCTGAGTTTACTGGTCTGGGCTGTCGCGGGATACTTGTTGGCGCTGGTGCCGGTGATTGGCCCGATTTTTTCGATTTCGCTATTTTCGCTGGTCATCGCCATGGCCATCTTCCTGGCGGTGAACTGGGTTATCAGCCTTTATTTTGCCCTGCGTGGCGAAGAGCGGACCATCCCCCTGGCGGATCGGGTGACTACGCGACTGTTCGGCGAGGCTGGCGCATAAGCCGCAGCGCCCATGAACAAAGACTACGCAGAGCGAACTTATTTATCGGTCGTGGAAGTCGCGTCGCTGACGGGGCTGGATGTCAAGCGGCTGCATGAGTTGGCGCGCAGCAAGCAACTCCCCGCCATAAAGTCCACCAGCGGGCAATATCGCTTTCGCCTGGCGGACATCAGCCGCTTCCGCCAGCAAGCTCCAGTTGACAGCGCCGGCAGCCACCACACCGTGCACTGTAAAGATACCGTGCAAGAAATTGTCACGGGCGATGCGCGGGCTATGTCGCAAGTCGACGATTGCAGCGTACACCTGGCTGTTACTTCACCGCCTTATTTCAACGCCAAGATGTATTCTGATGCCGAGCATGGCGACCTGGCAAACATTCACGACCTGGACGAATGGATGGCGGAAACGAGCCGCGTCTGGGCGGAGGTCTTGCGCGTCTTGCAGCCGGGCCGCAAGTTTTTTCTGAATATCATGAACCTGCCCATTCGCGTGGATGGGACTTTCCGCACATTGAACCTGGTCGGCAAGACCATCGACGCCTGCGAGCGGCTGGGATTCGTGTTCAAGCGCGACATCGTCTGGCACAAGACCAACGGCGTGCGCGCGCATTTTGGCACGTATCCTTATCCTGGCGGCATCCTGCTCAACCACATGCACGAGTTCATCCTGGAGTTGGAAAAGCCCGCCGCCAAGAATCACCGCAAATACGGGCATGTCTCAGACGAAGAGCGAGCCCGTTCCAAGCTGGACAAAGACTTTTGGCTGTCGCTGAAAAACTCGGATGTGTGGTTGATGAAACCAGAGGCAAGCGGACGCAATCGCAAACATGCCGCGCCCTTCCCGCTGGAGCTGCCTGAGCGTTTCATCCGCGCCTACAGCTTTGTGGGCGAGCGCGTCCTGGATCCATTTTTGGGTTCGGGCACGACCTTGCTGGCGGCGGCGCTGCACGGGCGCAATGGCATCGGCTATGACATCAATGCCGATTTCTGTGAACTGGCAAAGAAGCGTCTGGCTGAGAACTTAATCTGAGCGAATCATCCATGCTCCTGCCCAAACTCCGCCGTGAAGTCTGCCAACTGCACGCCGAGCTGCCGCGCAACAACCTGGTCGCCTGGACGAGCGGCAACATCTCCGCGCGCGACCCCGCCAGCAGCCTGGTCGTCATCAAACCCAGCGGCGTGCTCTTTGATGACTTGACTCCCGAAAATATGGTCGTGGTCGATTTGCAGGGGCGCGTCGTCCAGGGCGATCACGCGCCGTCGTCGGATACGGCTTCGCACTGCGCGATTTACCGCCAGATGCCCAAGATTCATGGCGTGACGCACACCCATTCGCGTTATGCCACCGCCTTTGCTGTTGTGGGCCAGCCCATTCCCTGCGTAACCACCGCCATGGCAGACGAGTTCGGCGGCGAAATTCCTTGCGCCAGCTTCGCTTTGATAGGTGGCGAAGCAATCGGCGAGCTGGTGGTCGAGACCTTGCGTGGGCAACGCAGCCCCGCCGCGCTGCTGCAAAATCACGGCGTCTTCACCATCGGCAAAAGCGCGAGCGACGCGGTCAAAGCCGCCGTGATGACCGAAGACAACGCAGCCATCGTTTGGGCGGCGCGGCAACTGGGCGAGGTGATTCCGATTGCCCCCGCCGCTATCGACAGCTTGTATGACCGTTACCAAAATGTCTATGGACAGCGATGATAATTCGCCACAGAGACACGGAGACACAGAGCATGACAAAGGACAAGCCGCAAATCTGGTTCCTCACCGGCAGCCAGCACCTCTACGGACGCGAAGCCATCGAGCAGGTCGGCGCGCACTCGCGGGAAATCGCCGCTCACCTGGACGATTGCGACGCCATCCCGATGAATATCGTCTACCAGCCGGTGCTGACGACGCCCGAAGAGATACACAACATCTGCCGGGCCGCCAACAGCGACGCGAATTGCGTTGGTCTCATCGCCTGGATGCACACCTTCTCCCCCGCCAAGAACTGGATCGCTGGCTTGTCGGCTTTGCAGAAGCCGCTGCTGCACCTGCACACGCAGTACAACCGCGATATCCCCTGGGCGGATATCGACATGGATTTCATGAACCTCAACCAGGCGGCGCACGGCGACCGCGAGTTTGGCTTCATGATGAGTCGGCTGCGCTTACGGCGCAAAGTGGTGGTTGGGGATTGGCGGGACGCGGATGCGCAGGCGCAGGTGGGTAGCTGGGCGCGGGCGGCGGGTGCCTGGCAGACCACGCAGGGCATGAAAGTGGCGCGCTTCGGCGATAATATGCGCCATGTCGCGGTAACCGAAGGCGACAAGGTCGCGGCGCAGGCGCAATTCGGCTACTCTGTCAATGGCTATGGCTTGGGCGATCTGGTGGCTTTCGTCAATCAAGCCAGCGATACCGATATCGACCCGCTGACCGATGAATACGAAGACAGCTACCGCATGAGCGCTGAGCTGCGCAAAGGTGGCGAGCGGCATGCAGCCATCCGCGAAGCAGCGCGCATCGAGCTGGGCTTGGCGGCGTTCTTGCGCGAGGGCGGCTTTGACGCTTTCACCACCACATTTGAGAATCTGCATGGCTTGGCGCAGTTGCCGGGCTTGGCGGTGCAGCGGCTGATGGCGGCGGGTTATGGCTTCGGCGCGGAGGGCGACTGGAAGACGGCGGCGCTGCTGCGGTCGCTGAAGGTGATGGCGCGGGGGCTGCCCGGCGGCACATCCTTCATGGAAGATTATACCTATCACTTCGCGCCGGGGCGACAGGCGGTGCTGGGCGCGCACATGCTGGAGGTCTGTCCGTCTATCGCGGCGGATACGCCCTCGCTGGAAGTGCATCCGCTGGGCATCGGTGGCAAAGCCGACCCCGCCCGGCTGGTATTTGATACGGCGGCTGGCGCAGCTTTGAATGCGTCGCTGGTGGATATGGGCGACCGCTTCCGCATGATTGTCAACACAGTCGATTGCATCGCGCCCGAAGAGCCTCTGCCCAAACTGCCGGTGGCGCGGGCTTTGTGGCAGCCACGCCCCAACCTGCCAGTCGCGGCGGCAGCTTGGATCCACGCGGGCGGTGCGCATCATACCGTCTTCAGTCAAGCGCTGAGCACGCAGCATCTCTATGACTTCTGCGAAATGGCGGGCGTGGAAGTTGTGCAGATCGATGAAAATACCGAGCTGCGCGCTTTCAAAGACGCCTTGCGCTGGAACGAAGCCGCTTGGAAATTGGGAATGTAACCCCCTCGGTCCCCTGAGGAGTCGGGGGAAGGTTTCGCCGAGATCTGCTTCCAGTAACGAAATCTCTTGTCGAATCTCCGTGTCCGCTGAATTTAGCTCCCCTCCCTGATGCTTCGGGGAGGGGACGGGGGAGGGGTAGACAACGGGCTTAGCCCTTCACCGCGCCGGCAGTCAATCCCCGCGTGATGAAGCGCTCTAGCAGCAGCCCCATGATGATGACCGGCACCACCGCCATCAGGGTCAGCGCGCTGATGAACCACCATTCGATGCCGCGGGTATTGTTCTGTCCGGCGATGAGCACCGGCATGGTGATGGCTTGATAATTGGTCAGCATCAGCGCGAACAGGTATTCGTTCCAGGCGAAGATGAAAGAGAAAATCGCCACCGCCACCAAGCCCGGCGCGCTGAGCGGCAGTACGATGCGCAGGAATGCCTGCCAGCGGGTCGCCCCATCCACGCGTGCGCTCTCTTCCAGGTCGACCGGCAGCCCGTCAAAAAAGTCGCGCATAATCCACACCGCGAAGGGGATATTAAACATCGTATAGGCGAGGATCAGCCCCGCGTAGGTATCGACCAAACCAAAGAAATTGTAGAGCAGCAGGAAAGGCACAATGAATATCGCTGGCGGCAGAAAGCGCTGCGAGATGATCCAGAAGGCGATGTTGTCATTGTCCCAGCCCAGACGCCCCCAGAAATACCGAAAGCGCGACAAGCCATAACCAGCCATTGCGCCGATGATGACCGACAAAATCGTGCTGCCGATAGCCGATACCAGGCTGTTGCGGAAGTGGCGCTCGGTTGATTCGCGTTGGCTGCCGAACATTTCTTCCCAATGGTCGGGGATGGGCTGGAAGTCGCGGTAGGGGATGTATTTGGGTCCGCGGCTGACATCAATAGGGCGCTTCACAGACGTCGTGCCCAACCAATAGAAAGGGAATAGCACGATAAAACACCAGAAGATCACGATGGCATAGAGCAGCGCCGATTGCCACAGCGGTCGCCGGCTGCTGCGCCAGTTGCGTCTTTTGGCTTTGGCTTTTTTTGTCATCAGCTCGCCCTCAGCCCGCCCAATCGCCGGCCCGCCGCCAGGAATAGCATGGCGAAGATGATCACCAGAACCAGCAAGACATAGGCGATGGCGCTGGCATAGCCATAATTGCCGTTGCTCAGCGCCTGCTCGAAGATGTAGAGCGTCAGCGACTCGGTAGCGCTGCCCGGCCCGCCGCCGGTCGTAACCACGATGACATCGATGATTTTGAAGATCTCCAGCCCGCGGATGAGGATGACCGTCAGCGAGATGGGCAGCAGGATAGGCAGGGTGATGCGCGCGAAAATCTGCGCGGCATTCGCTCCATCCACGCGCGCCGCTTCGTAGATGTCTTCGGGGATGGCTTGCATGCCCGCCAGCAAGAT
Source organism: Chloroflexota bacterium (assembly GCA_009840575.1). Classification (GTDB taxonomy): domain Bacteria; phylum Chloroflexota; class Anaerolineae; order Aggregatilineales; family Phototrophicaceae; genus UBA6055. The sequence goes on from VXNO01000059.1 coordinate 11,913, forward strand.
CAGCGTCATAAAAGGAATCCATTGCCAGGCGTCAATGATGAGGATGGCCACCGGTGCCCAACCCAAATCAGTGAACCAGGGGATGGAGATGTTGTTTTCCAATTGCAGCGCTTTGCTCAGCTCGCGGAAGAAATGCGCCAGGGGCGAACGCAGCGGGTTGGAATCGAAGAACATGCGCCCGGTATAGGCGGCAGCCACTGGCGTCATCATCATAGGCATCAAAAAGATGACGCGCACGATATTGCGCCCGCGGAAAGGCTGGTTGAGCACAGTCGCCAAGCCCAAGCCGATGCTGTACTGAATGCAGACGCCGAAGAAGACATAAATCATCGTGTTGCGCACAGTGCTGTGCAGGCGCGTATCGCCCAGCAGACGCGCGTAGTTGCGCCCCGTTAGCTCAAAGCCCAAGCCCAAGAAGCCGACGCCGCTTTCGATGCCTTCGGCGGCTGCCTGGCGGGCAATGGTGCTGCCGCCACGTTGCATATCGGTGAAGCTGATGCCCAGCGACCACAACAGCGGGAAGATCGACAAAGCCAGCAGGATGACCACAGCCGGGCTGAGGAAGACGCGCTTCATGACGCGGTCTTCGGCTAACCCCCTCGGCACCCCCGAAGCATCGGAGGGATGGGCGCTTTCGCTTGGCATCAGCTTCGCTCTCTAGTGATGCTGACTAAGTGTACCGAAGATTTAGACAAAACGGGTCAACCAGTGGCTGACCCCGATACAAGCGGATGATTGCAGTGGGCAACCGTTTTGGCAGGCAGCCCACTGACAAATCTATACTGGGGTAGATCTACATATCGCCCATGTAACCAACAGCGGCTTTGTACTGCGCCAGTTGGCTATCGCGTCCCAGGCGATCGGTGATGCCGTCCCAGAGGACAGCGACATTGTCCAGCGCTTCTTGCGCGCTGATCTCGCCAGCGACCGCGCGAGCGATCTCCGCATCCAGCGACGACAGGTATTCTGCCGAGCCGGTGATGCGCAGGTCGAGCACGGCGTTGGGGTGGTTGATGGTGTTCTGGATAGCGTCCAGGTAATCCGCGGCGCTTTCTTCATCAAAGCCAGCCGCGACCCAAGGCGCTGTATCTTCCAACTGGCTGAAGCGCGACGGGTTGATGCCCGTGCCGCCGGTTACCGCCAGCTCGTTGACCATGTCCTTGCTCGCCAGGAAGGCGGCGAAATCCAGCGCGGCTTCGGTTACATCGCTGTCCGAAGCGATGGAGATGATCCAGCCGCCAAAGGCGATGAAGGGCGCGAGGTTCTCTTCCATGACCCATTCGCCCGCTTCATAATCCCAGTAGCTATCGCCGCCGGGCAGGACGCCAAAGCCGACATCGCCTTTGACGATGGAGACATTGTCATCAACCGAGATCGTACCGACATCACCCCAGTCGAGGTTGAGCACGGCGGTGCCAGTGACCATCAAGGTGCGCGTATCAGCGACATCGTAGTTGATCATTTCGGGGTCGCCCACTTCGCGGATGCCGACATATTCTTCCAGCGCGCGCACCCAGCCGGGGTTGTTGACTTGCGGCGTCATGTCATCGCAGCTGAAGAAGAAGCAGGGGTTGCCCGGCATCTTGCCATAGCCAGCCGCCCGCGACAGGTAGACCCAATAGGACTGGGCGTTGCGGCGTTGGGCTTCCAGCGCGCCATAGATAGGCGCCATCGAGCCAGCCGTATCCACTTCCATGCCATTGAAGAACTCGGCGATGTCGTGGTACTGCGACCAGGTGGTCGGCTCGCCCAGGGCGTAGCCATACTGCGCCTCGAAGTCAGCCGCGTACATATCGCCGTCGACCAGGTCTTTGCGGTAATAGAGCATGTGGGCATCGCCATCATAAGGCAAGGCATAAGGCACGCCGCCCCAGGTGGTGATGCGGTCGGCATACAGCGGGATGACATCATCGGCTTCGATGGCTTCCAACGTCGCTTGCGGGATCTCCATGACCTTGCCGCCAGCCATGATGTCGCCAGCCCAGTCAGCCGCGTAGATCAGCACATCGTAATCGCCGCTGCCGGTATCCAGCGCGGTTACGATCTTCTCGTATAGCTCGCCAAAGGCAAAAGTCTGCAGCTCAATGTTGCCGCCGGTGGCTTCTTCCCAGATAGGACCTTTGTCAAGCACGGGGCCGCCAATTGCCGAGCCGGTCTGCGTGACGACGATGACCGTCTGCCCGCTGAAATCCTGGGCGCTAAGCGGCGCGGCAAAAGCAGCCGTCAGCAGCGCCAGCAAAACGAATAGGGTGAACTTGCGCATGGGTTTACTCCTGTACTGTTGTGTATAGATGAAAAGGTGCGATGGCTCGCATAGTGGGATTGTAGCGCGAACTTGCGTTTTTTGAAATACACGCCCTGCCTTGGCCTAACAGGGCAATCGCGTCAATTTATTCACCGGGCGCAGAAGGTTGGTGTAGGGGGCAGGCGGCGACTCGCCCATGAAAGGCTTGTCCGCGACTAGCGGTAATCCTGGAAGACATTCCGCGTCTGCACAGCGCTTTCAATGCGCCAGTCATGCAACGCGTCCAGCAGCGCGCGCTTGGTGCCTGCCAGCGACTCGTCATCCCAGCGGTTGTCAACTTCCCAGGGGTCGGCTCTTAAGTCAAAGAGTTGCCCATAGGTTTGCCCGGCGAAGTGCACGAGCTTGTAACGGTGGCTGCGCACCATCGTCATATACGGACCATGATAGACGCCATCGGCTGGATGCTCGGCGAAGACCAGTTCGCGCCCAGCCCATTCTTCGCCCGTCAGCGCCGGCAGCAGCGACTGCGCCTGCATCGTCGGCGATGGCTGTATGCCCGCCAGCTCCAGCACGGTCGGTCCAACATCCATCCACTGGCATAAATCGCCGATGCGCGCGCCAGCCGGGAAGCGACCTGGTGCCCAAAATAGCGCTGGCACGCGGGTGATGATGTCGTACATCGTCCACTTTTGGATATGCCCATGGTCGCCCAGGCAATCGCCATGGTCGCTGGTAAAGATGACGACGCTGTTTTCCAGGTAGCCCTGCTCGTCAAGCGCGTCCATGATCTGCCCGACCTGCTTGTCGATCATGCTGACATTGGCGGCGTAATAGGCGCGCAGTCGCTGCAGTTGCAATCGTGTCGGCTTTTCGAGGTGGACGATGGAGTCGTGGTCGACCTCGGTATTGTGTTGTCGGAGGCGTTGGAAAGGCGGTGGCTGCGCAGCCAGCTCGGCTTGTGTCACGCTGGGCAGAGGCAGCTCGCGGTCGATGTAGTCGATGGCGGCATCAGGCGTCGGGTCATAAGGCGGGTGCGGGCCGGGGAAGCCGATTTGTAAGAAGAGCGGCTGCGTCTGCGGATGGCTGCGCAGCCACCATTGCGCCAGCCCGCCCACAAAATTGTCTGATTGCAACTGCGGCGGCAGGTCCCAACTGAACGCGCCCATTCGCTCATTGTAATCGGCGCGCTTTCGATACGTTTCGCGTTGCTGTTTGACCAGCCCGTGCGCAGCCAGCGCCTTGTCCCATTCATCAAAAAAATAGCGCCCTTCCAGGTAGCGGTCTTTATTCTCCACGACAAAGCGCTGATGGAAGCCCATCGGCGTTTCAAACGGTTTGCTGTGCATTTTGCCGATGTTGACGCAGTGGTAGCCGGCGCTAGCCAGCTCTTCGACCCAGGAGCGTCGCCAGCGGTCGCCATTGCGCATGATGCCGGTGACATGCGGGTAATAGCCGGTGAACAAACTGGCGCGAGCGGGCGCGCAGGATGGCGCAGTGATGTGGCAATTGTCAAAACTGACCCCCTCGCGCGCCAGGCGATCGAGGTTGGGCGTGTCCATATAGGGGAAACCCAGCGCGTTGATGGTGTCGTAACGTTGCTGGTCGGTGATAATTAAGATGATATTGGGCTTTTCCATTTTTCTGCCCTGCAATTTAGATGAATTTCGGATTGTCGATGATGGTCGGCTGCCCATCGCGCAGGACGATTAGCTTGCGAAAGCCATCGCGCTCGATAGTAGCGTAGTCGTGCCCGGCTTCGGCGGTCCACACACAAAAGAAGACGAAGTCCTCCGCGCCGATATTGACCGTGCGGTGCGCCCAGTAAGGCGGCACATAGGCGGCTGTTCCCGCTTTTATGGGCTGGACGCTGGTTTTGCCGTCGGCGGTCTGCAAGAGCAGCATGCCCTGCCCGGACAAGCCGAAATAGACCTCGCCTTGTTCGCGGCGGGCGTGGAAGTGTCCTTTGGTCATATGATATTCCGCGCCGATGCGCCCCGGCAGGATGCGCGTCGTACAATGCGGCAGTTGCCCTTCGTCGGCCGGCAGAACGACGCTCTGCACTTCGTAAATCAGCCGGTCGCCTTCGTTGGCGAAGGTGCGCTCGACCGCGTCTGCATCGGCATAATAGCCGGGCATATCACTGAGGCGGCGCTGATAGACATGGCGCGCTGGCGAAAGTTGCCCGCTGGCAAAGTCGATTTCGGTTACGAAGGGCTGGGTCAGGTTCATAGGTTGCCACCGCAGGCGCGCTGAATACGGAAATGTAGCATCGCCTGGATTTTACCCAACTTTGGCGCAAATGGCACAGAGACATCACAGGGCCGCAGCAGCAGCCAGCCGCGCGAAGAGCGCAGCGTCCAGCGTCAAACCAAATACCTCGGCGACCACTTGCGTCCAGCCGTGCAGAAAGTAGGCCCAGCCGTCTTCGATATGCAGCCGCTTCTCGTCTGCCTGTGCCCGCGCCTGGCGCAGAAAATCCCGCTGGCCACGATAATTCAACTCCCAGACCAAGCCGCCTGGCGGGAAGCGCGCTGCGTCCGTCAGTGGCGAGCCCGGCGCGTCTTTGCCCAGCCCGGTCGCATTGATGACCAGCGAACCCGGCGGCAGGCCCCACAGTTGGGTGTCATTGTCGGTCGCGCTGTGGCAGAGCTGATACGAAAATTGCAGGGGTGCTTCCAGCCGCGCATGAACCTGGCGGATCGAATCCAGGCGCTCGGGCAAGATATCCGTCAGCACAAAGCGACGTGGCAGGCCCTGCGTTTGCGAAGGCCCCGCCAGGCAGACGCTGATGGCAATCGCCGCTCCGCCAGCGCCCAAACACAGCACATCGCGCTTGGCATTCCAGTGTCGCTCAGGCACGAACTGATCCAATGCCAGCGCCGATGACAGCGGGTCTTTGGCATAAGCGAGTAGCCGTCCATCGCGCTTGACCAGGCAGGATACTTCCGCGCAGGCCTCGGCGTAGGGGTCGAGCCAGTCAATCAGGTCGTGGCAGGCGCGCAACATGTCGATCTTGTGCGCGGTGATGAGCGCGCCTTGGATGCGCCTGTCGTCGCGGATGCGCACAGCGATTTCACGATAGGTCGCGGCGGACGCGCGCAAGGGGACATCGACGCCCACCAGCTCAGCATCCAAGCTCAGAATCCGCATCCAGCGCGGGAAGATGCGCTGAATAGACGAAGCGCCGGTGCTGACACCGATGAAGAGGAATTGACTGGCAGCCGCCTGCGCCCCCATTTTTTATAAAGCCGCGAGCTCTGTGTAAACGGGGGCAAGCGACTCATAAAGGCGGTCGAAGATGGGTAGCATTTTTTCGTAGAGCGCCTGGTTGGCGGGCTGGGGCTGGATGGTCGCCGCCACCTGGTTCATCTGCTCGCTCATCTCGAAGCCGGGGTACAAGCCGACGCCCACGCCACCCACCAGCGCCGCGCCCATGGACGTCGCTTCTTCCAGGATGCTCAAGCGCTGCACTGGCAAGCCGTAAATATCCGCCATGATTTGATTCCAGATATGTCCGCTGGCGCCGCCGCCGATGAGACGCATGGCTTCGATTTCTGTGCCTTGCGCGCGGAAGGCGTCCAGTATCACGCGCAGATTCAACGTAACGCCTTCCAGCGCCGCCCGCAGCATGTGCGCGCGACTATGCCGTATCGTCAGCCCGATGAATGCGCCGCGGGCATGCGGGTTCCAGCGTGGGCTGCGCTCGCCCAGGAGGTAAGGCAAGAAGAATAGCCCTTCCGCGCCCGGCTGGATGCGCTCAACCTGCAAGTTCATCAGTTCATAGACATTGATGCTCAGGCGCTCGGCTGTTTCCATTTCAATGCTGGACAACTGGTCGCGCGTCCATTGATAGCTAGCGCCAGCTGCCTGCATGGTGCCCGTGGGCATGAACATGTCGGGGATGACATGCCCAAAGGTGAAGGTGCGGTGGGCGGGATCATAGATGGGCGCTGGGCTGCTGATGGCGATCCAGGACGATGAGCCGACATAATTGTAGGCGTTGCCTTCGCGCACGACGCCCGCCCCAGCCGCCGCGCAAGCCCCATCGCCGCCGCCGACAACCACTGGCGTGCCTGCCAATACGCCGACCTCATCCGCCACATCGGCACGTACCGCCCCGACCACATCGATGGACTGGCGCAACTGCGGCAATTTATCCACGTCCAACTGCACCGCGTCCAGGATCTGCGCCGACCATTGCCCGCGTCGCAGGTCATAGAGATTCATGCTGGAGGCGTCAGAAGGCTCGGTTACGAATTCGCCGGTCAAGCGCGCCACGATGGCATCTTTGGCGTGCATGAACTTGTATGTCGCGGCGTAGAGTTCGGGTTGGTTGTCGCGCAGCCAGAGTATCTTCGCCAGCGAATAAGCGGCGCTCAGGCGATGCCCGCTGATTTGGTACATATCATCGAAACTGACGACTTCGCCGATGGCTCGTTCTTGTGCCAAGGCGCGTTGATCCGCCCAGATGATGGCATTGCGCAGGGGACGCGCTTGACGATCCAGCGGCACTGCGCCCATCATCTGCCCGCTGAAGGTAATGCAGGCGATGTCGCTCGCTGGCACGCGCGTTTCGCTAAGCAGTTGGCGCGTAGAATGACAGACGGCGCGCCACCAGTCGGTCGGGTTCTGCTCTGCCCAGCCGGTGTGGGCGTATTCGGTGGCATAGGCATGGAAAGCCGCGCCCGCCAAGCTGCCTTCGCGGTCGTAGAGCGTGGCTTTGTTGCCGGTCGTGCCGAGGTCGTGGGCGATGATGTAGTTGGGCATGGTTGCCTCAACGCAGCACGGGATTCAAGTGCGTGCCGGGCAGCCAGCGGATTTTATCTAGAATCATAAGGTGCGCTCCGCTCAGTGGTCATGCACAGCGTCTTCGTGCGGCACCAGCACCATGAAGCCGTTGCCATCGCCCATCATCGAGCGCGCGCGCTGGTCATCAAAGCGCTCGCCGTAGAGCTGGGGCATATTGGCGGCGCAGGGGCTGCCAAAGTTCGGCTGGGCATAAGGCAGGTGGGTGCTGCCGCGCGCCAGGATATGCACATAATTGGCGGCAGCGCCTTCATCGGCACCTGCGTAAGCAATGCCATGATTCCAGGGCACGCGCGAGCGAGCGTTGCAATAGTGGCTGACAAAGGCGCGGCGTGGCTTGTGGGAAGTGTTGCGGTGCGAACGGTGGAAGATATGCCCGCCGAAGAAAATAACATCGCCAGGCTGGGCGGGCACGGGGATTTCGTTGCCGTAGCGCAGGGCAATCCGCGCCAGGGTGTTGACTTCGGGGTCGGGGTGGCTGGCGGATTTGATGGCGGTGATATCGCCCAGCAACGTATCGCCTTGTTCAGACGCGCCATCGCAATCGGGATAAATCGGCTCGACTTGGGAGCCAGGCGTCATCCATAAACAGCCATTGTCTTCCGTAGCGGCGTCAATGGCGATCCAAGCGCCTATCAAACTATCGGGCTGGGTGGGGATGTAATAAGAATCTTGATGGAAGCCCTGCCCGGCTTGGCCCGGTTGCTTGAAGAAGAGCATGGTTTGCAGCGCCAGCACATCGGGGCCAATCAGCGCTTCCAGCACATCGACCACGCGCGGGTGCAGCAGGAATCGCTCGGCGAGTTCGGAAGCGCGATGCGGCATGTGGATGCGCTCGTAGAAATGGCGGCGCTCGGCTTCGTCCAGGTCGGCGGGCGGGGAGGGGATGCCGGGCAGGCTGCAGCGACCAGCCATCATATCTTCGGTGAAGCGCGCCAACTGCGCCACCTCGTCCGCTGCGATTAGCCCGGGTACATGCAGGAAACCATCGCGGCGGAAGGCTTTATACTGCTCGACGCTGACGAGAACCTGTTCGTAAGCGCGAGTGGCTGGTTCTGCGACTTGCATAAATCTGTCCTCGCTGAAGTCTGTTCCGTACTTTGTTTACTTTGCGCTATTGTAGCATAGCGTTCGAACAGGTAGCCAGTCGCTCAACTTGCGCTATACTGCCCGCTATGCGTGAACATTTCCTGGACGACAGCGTCACCCAGCCCTTTTGGGACAATTCCATACAGCCGCGGCTGGAGATCGACAGTGGCGATATTGTCGTTTTTGACTGCGCCGAGCCGAACGGGCAGATTGAGCCGCATTGGACAGTCGAGGACTACAAGCGCGTCGACCGCAGCAAAATCCATGCCTTGAATGGCTCGGTTTGGGTCAAGGGCGCGCAGCCGGGCGATGCGCTGGAGCTCGACATCCTGGATATGCGCCACAAAGGCTGGGGCTGGTCGGCGCATCGGCCCGGCAGCGGCTTGCTGCCAGAGGACTTCGACTACACCTACCTGCACCACTGGCGCATCAAAGGCGATACCTGCTATTCCACCGAAGTCGAGCGCATCCGCCTGCCATTTGAGCCGCACCCGGGCGTAGTGGGCGTCGCGCCAGCCGCAGCCGGGCGCTTCAATACCTTCCCGCCGCGTGAAAATGGCGGCAACCTGGATGTGCGCGATATGGTCATCGGCTCGCGCATTTGGCTGCCCGTGCTGGTGGAAGGCGCGCTCTTCGCCACTGGCGATTGCCATGCCGCCCAGGGGCAAGGCGAAGTCTGCGTTACCGGCATTGAAGCGCCCATGACCCTGACGATGCGCATCCGCCTGCGCAAAGACTTGTACCTCCGCGAGACGCAGTTGCAGCGACCCAGCCCGATGAGTAAGCTGGATAGCCGTGGCTATCACATCACCACCGCGCATGGACCCGACCTGATGTCCAATGCCAAGAACGCCCTGCGCCACATGATCGACTGGCTGGTGACGAACCAGCGCCTCAATCGCAGCCAAGCCTATATCTTGTGCAGCGTCGCCGGCGATTTGAAGATCAGCCAAATTGTCGATGCGCCCAACTGGCTGGTGTCCTTTCACATGCCGCTGGCGGTCTTTGCCTAAGCCTTGCCGCGGGGATTTCCTTGCGCTAGGCGGACTGCAACCTGGCGGCTTGTGAGACTAAGGATTTGAATGACGCATACTATCCACGCCGAGCCACTGACCAAGCTGTGCCGAGACATCTTCGCCGCGGCGGGAGCGCCCGCAGATATCGCCGCGCTCGTCGCCGAGTCGCTGGTGAATACCAATTTGTTTGGGCACGATTCGCATGGCGCGCTGCGCGTGATGCAGTACATCACGATGATCCGCGCTGGCATGATCCAACCTGAGCAGCGGCCACAAATACGAAAACGATTCGGCGCGACCGCCATGGTGCGCGGCGGCAATGGCTTCGGGCAGGTTGGCGCGCGCTTTGCAGCGGGCTTGGTGCGGCGGCTGGGCGCGGACTATGGCATCGCGGCGGTGTCGCTGGGGCAGACGACGCACATCGGCAGGCTGGGCGAATACACGGCGCATATCGCGGCTGCGGGCTTGGTCGGCATCGGCTTCACCAGCGGCAGCATGTATAGCGGCTGGGTAACGCCTTATGGCGGGCGCGAGCGACTCTTCGGCACGAACCCGATGTCTTTTGCTGTGCCCTGCCCCGGCGATGAGACACTGCTGCTGGACTTCGCGACCGCCGGCGTAGCGCATGGCAAAATTGTGCTGGCGCGCGCCAAAGGCATACCCGCCCCCAGCGGCATGATGCTGGACAAACACGGCAAGCCAACTACCGATGCGCAACTGCTGGACGAAGGCGCTGTGCTGCTGCCGATGGGACTGCACAAAGGCTCAGGCTTGGCGATGATGATGGAGCTCATCCCGACCCTGCTGGCCGGGCATCGTCCCATCAGCGCGCCCGATTTTTCTTTTGGCAACCCCACCCTGCTGCTGGCTATATCACCAGCCGCCTTTGATAATGACAGGGATTTTGCGGAGCAGGTCGCCGCCTTGAAAGCCCGCGTCAAAGCGGCGCAGCCAGCCGCCGGGTTTGACGAAGTCCTGCTGCCCGGCGAGCCCGAAGCGAGAGCCTATGCCAAACGCAGCCAAACCGGCATCCCCTTGCCCGACGCGGTCTGGGCAGACCTGCGCGAACTGGCGGCGGAGTTGGGCGTCGCGATTCCGGGATTGTGATGGGAGAGCGGATTCAGCCGCCCAAGCCCAGCAAGGCGTAGGGCAATTGGCAGAAGGTGATATCCCACCGACTGAGCTGCCTCTGGCTGATGTACTTGGCAGCCGCGAAGACAGTCGCCTTCCGCCCCTTGGCATGGATGCGCTCAGCTCGTTCCAGGTTCAGCGCCGCATCGCCACTGCGCAAGAAGTCCCGGCGCGGCTGGTAGATGAGGTAATAGTCGCGCTGCTCATCAAAGTAGAAAAAGCCGTCCGCGTTGTCATCGGGCAGGCTGTCGGGATTGGTCGATAGGCCGCTGGCGGTGTGCAGCAGGTAGCTGGCCAGCTGTCCGAAGGCGGGCAGGTTTTCGCCTTGCAGCAGGCTGTCGATATCAAGCGGCTGCCCTAGCGTGCAATACAGGAAGGAGCCGCCGGTGCCGATTTGCGCGGCTTTGTTCTTGGAAGCGGGGATGCCCTTGATGACGCGGCGCACGCGCTCGGCGGTGATGCTGTCGGCGTAGTCTTCGCATTCGACCAGGATGAAGCGCCGGTTGCCGCCGTCCTGCTGGTTGAGCGCGAGAACGGCATGGGCGGTGGTGCCACTGCCCGCGAAGGAGTCGAGGATTATGTCGGGTTGATTAGAATATACGTTCTTGGGTTGGGTGCTTAACTGTAGCACACGTTCAAGTAATTTGAAAGGCTTGGGTGTGGAAAAAAATGCTCCACCGAAAATTGACTTTATTTCATCCTTAGCATTAGCGTTATTGCTCAATCCCGTCCAAATTGTTTCTGCGATACTCCCTCTTGATTCATTTATGAAAAGTTTTCTGTATACTTTGTCTCCTTTGAACAGAAGGCGTTTATCGTCATCTAATCTTTTCATAGTGGATTGATTTACTAGCCAGAGCCTTTCACTGAATTCTTCACCAGAGTTGGCAGTATAGGCATATCTTGAGCCGCCTTGTTGCCTTGACCACACACCTAGTTGCCGATACGGGCCTCTCGGATCGTTGTCAGGATTCTTGTATGCTTTTTTTGTACTATCTTCCATTTCAAGGCGATGAATTACTGTTTCACTTTTGTCTTTCGCGTAAACAACTAAAAAATCATGCACAATACTAAAATATTTTGCAGAGTTATCTTTTCCACGTTTCCTATGCCAAGTGAGCTGTGTTACAAAATTCTCTTCCCCAAAAATCTCATCCATCATCATGCGTAAATGATGCGCCTCGTTGTCGTCGATGCTCACGAAAATCACGCCGTCGTCGCGCAGCAGCTCGCGCAGCAAATGCAGGCGGGGCCACATCATGCACAGCCACTTGTCGTGCCTTTCCAGGTCTTCGCCGTCGACGGGGCTGTTCTTCTCGAACCAGTCTTTTAACATCGGGCTATTGACGTTGTCGTTGTAGACCCAGCCTTCGTTGCCGGTGTTGTAGGGCGGGTCTATATAAATGCACTTGACGCGCCCGGCGTAGTGCGGCAGCAGCGCTTTCAATGCGTGCAGGTTGTCACCGTGGATGATGAGGTTTTGGTCGGTGAAAGGGATCTCGCCGGCCGGCTTCCCCCCAATGCTTTGGGGGTCTGTGTCGGGCAAGACCGAGCGCGCCTCGTCGACGATCAGCGGACGGTGCGGCACGGTCAGGTGATGGGCGTAGATGTGCTGCTTGCCTTTGAAGTCGAGGGTGGGCATGGCGTCCGTCCCGCGCGAAAAAACGCTATTGTAGCCCGCCGCGCGCCGAATGCAAGCAATTGCCAAAGTTAATTTGCCACAGAGGCGCAGAAGTAAGCGCAGGTAAGTAATGCGAATGGAAATTGTAAGGTTTCCCGCTAGTGGTCTACCCCCTCGGTCCCCCCATAGCAATGGGGGAAGGTTTCGCCGCGCATTCGCATAGACAGCGAAACCCATACAGCATCGCGATTCCTACCTGCCTTAGCTCCCCTTCCCCGATGATTCGGGGCAAGGGGCCGGGGGATGGGGTAGAAAGAGCGCATTGCGGCTACAATAGTGGCATAACGATTCCAACAGGAGACCCCAGCCATGCTCAATCCCAAGCCTACAAAAGGCAATATCGACTGGTTCACGCGCGACCGCTTCGGCATGTTTATCCACTGGGGCTTATATGCCATGCCCGCCCGCCACGAGTGGGTGAAGCAGCGCGAAGAGATGACTGATGAGCAGTACGAACCCTTTTTTCGCCGCTTTAACCCACGTCGCTTTGACCCTGTCCGCTGGGCGGATTTAGCCGTGGCAGCGGGCATGAAGTACATGGTCATCACCTCCAAGCATCATGATGGCTTCTGCCTGTGGGATACACAGCAAAGCGATTACAAAGCCACCAACACGCCGTGGGGCAAGGACTTGCTGGCGGAAGTGGTCGAGGCATTTCGCAGCCGCGGGCTCAAGGTCGGCTTCTATTATTCGCTGATCGACTGGCATCACCCTGATTTCACCATCGACCGCATCCACGCCCTGCGCAACCACCCCCAGCGCGAGCAGCTCAATGTTGGGCGCGATATGAGCCGTTACCGGGCTTACATGAAGGGGCAAGTGCGTGAGCTGCTGAGCAATTTTGGCAAGATCGACATCATCTGGTATGACTTTTCTTATCCAGGCGCTGATGGCAAGGGGCGCGATGATTGGGACAGCGAAGGCTTGGAAGCGCTGAGCCGCAGCCTGCAGCCCGGCATCATCATCAACAACCGCCTGGATCTGCCCAGCGCCGCCGATATCTATACGCCAGAGCAGGTACAGCCGCGCGGCTGGGTGCATGTTGATGGCGAGCCGGTTGTCTGGGAGACCTGCCAGACCTTCAGTGGCAGTTGGGGCTATCATCGCGACGAAGCCACCTGGAAGAGCCCGGGGCAGCTCATCCGCATGTTGGTCAATACAGTCGCGGCTGGCGGCAACCTGTTGATGAATGTGGGGCCAACCGCCATGGGCGAGCTGGACGCCCGCGCCGAAGCCGCCCTGCGCGTCTATGAACAATGGATGAGCGGACACAGCGAAGCCATCTATGGCTGCACAGCCAGCGCCCTGCCCGCCCCCGCCGACTGCCGCCTGACGCAGAACGGCAACGCGCTCTACTGCCACATCTTCGCCTATCCCTTCAAGCATCTGTATATGGATGGCATCGGCGATCGCATCGACTACGTTGAATTCTTGCATGATGGCAGCCAGATTCATTATTCCGTCGACGAAAGCAACTGCGCGCGCCTGGAATTGCCAGTCCAGCAGCCGCCCGGCGAAGTGCCAGTGGTCAAGCTGTATCTGAAGGATTAACAAGATTCACCACAGCGGCGCAGAAGTAAGCGCAAGCAAGTCGTTGGAATGGAAGTTGTAGGGTTTGCCGCTAGTGGTCTATCCCCCTCGGTCCCCCCATAGCAATGAGGGGAAGGTTTCACCGCGCATTCGCATAGACAGCGAAACCCATACAGAATCACGA
>VXNO01000144.1 GCA_009840575.1 Chloroflexota bacterium
CCGCCGCCCCCCGAGATCCACCCGCCGCAGCCCGGCGGCAGCGCCAGAGGTCTCTCAGAGCCCTCCCCTTCCCTCCTCGTGGGGGCAAGAGGCCGAGGATGGGGGGTTGCGCGCCGCCCCAAAAACTGTCATGTCGTCGGCCATTGATATGGAGGGTCCGAGGGGGTAAATCACTAGCGGCAAACCTTACAACTTCCATTCGCAGGACTTGCTTTGTCTTAATGTGCTTCCTTTTTTCTCTGTGGCGAAGAACGCATTGCCTGACTTGCTTGCCCCGCTGCGCGTGATGTGTTCAAATTGCCGCCTATTGATCTTCTTATGAGGCTTTGTTTATGAGCAATTCAGCAGCTACCCAGCGGCGGCGCGGGCTGATTTCCGAAGACCTGCTCAATTTTCGCTGGCTGGAAGAGATCGCGCTTTCGCCCGATGCCGCGCGCATCGCCTATACCATCCGCCGCCCACATGCCCCCAGCAACGGCTATGCCAGCCACCTCTACCTACACAGCCTCGCCGATGACAACTGCCAGCGGCTGACCGACGGCGATTGCCAGGTCTCGTCCCTGGCTTGGAGCCGCGACAGCCGCCGACTCGCCTGGTGCCATAACGATGAAAGCGGCGATAGCGTGCGCGTGCTGGACATAGCGAATGGGAGCGTAGACAGCTACTCAATTGATGGCATGCCCTTGCGCGAGTTGGATTTCAGCGCCGATGGGAAGCTGCTGGCGGGCGCGCGCTGGACGCCTATGCGCAATGATCAGGAGCGCGGCGCGGTGGCTGGCATCCCGCAGCCCACGGTCAAAGTGGTGCGGCGGCTGCGCTACAAGCAAGACGGCATCGGCTGGGTGCAGGATCGCTACAAACAAATCTGGACGTTGCAACTGGATACGCGGGAGTTGACGCAGGTAACGCACAGCGAATGCGATTATTCTTCGCCCAAATGGAGCAACGCCGGCGCGCGGCTGGCATTTGTGGGCATGGCGCGCGAGCAGAATACGCCGCTGGGTTATGGGCAGATACTAACCTGCGACTACCCGGCTGGCGCGCCGGAGTTGCTGCTGCCCGATTGGCAGGGCACAGCCTTCAGCCCGGTCTGGGGGGAGGACGACCGCTATATCGCCTTTGCCGGGCACAACCACCCGCCGCCCGTCAATCGCCGCAACTTCTGGCAGCCGCACCTGGCGGATGTCACAGCGCGCCGCGCCTGGAAACTCAATGAATCCATCGACGAAGAAGTCGGCAATTATGCCGTGGCCGACCAACGCGTGAGTCTCTCCAATGTAACAATGAAGTGGGCACCAGGCGATAAGTGGGTCTACTTCCTGCTGACTGAGCAGGGCGCGACCAACCTCTACCGCATCGACACGGCGGGGCAGACCGAATGCCTGGTGAAAGGCGATTGCATCAACTTCGAATACAGCCCGGCACGGGGCGGCCTTGTCGCCTTCGGGCAAGCCAATCCCGCCAGCCCGGGCGAGCTATTCATCTGGCAGCATGGCGAATCGCGCAAGCTCAGCAACCTCAACCCTTGGCTGCGCGACCACAAGTTGTCCGCGCCTGAGAGCTTCTGGTACGCCGGCGTCGATGGCGCGCCCGTGCATGGCTGGCTGATGAAGCCGCTGGGCTTCGACCCCAGCCGCAAGTACCCGCTCATTTTGTATGTGCATTGCTCCATGTTCGGCTGGGACTTCAACCACGAATTCCAGGTCTATGCCCAAGCCGGCTATGCGGTGGCTTATTTCAACCAGCGCGGCACGACGGCTGGTTATGGGCAAGCCTGGACGAAAGCCAGCGAGGGCGATCAAGGCGGCGCGGATTATGCGGAAATCATGCTGGGAGTCGATGAACTGGTCAAGCTGCCTTGGATCGATGCGGCGCGCATGGGCGTCACTGGCGGCAGTTGCGGCGGCTTCATGACCAATTGGGTAGTCGGGCATACCGACCGTTTTGCCGCAGCCGTAACCCAGCGCTCGATCACCAACCAGATCAGCTTCTTTGGCACCAGCGATATTGGGCCCGAATGCACGGGCGGCGAGACGCGCACCGATCCCTGGCGCGATTTGCAGGCTAGCTGGCGGCAATCGCCCATCGCTTATATCGACAAGGTCAATACCCCACTGCTGATTATCCATGCCGATGAAGACCATCGCTGCGCCTTGGAACAAGCCGAGCAGCTCTTCGCCGCCTTGCGCTGGCGCGGCAAAACTGTCGAGATGGTCATATTCGAAGGCGAAAGCCATGGTCTCTCACGTGGCGGCAAGCCCGGCAACCGCATTGAACGTCAGCGGCGCATTTTGGACTGGTTTGACAAATGGCTGTAAGTCTACCCCAGCCAGAAAATGACTGTACAAGGAGACAACTATGCTAAAAGTCGGTAACCTTAGCGCAGCCGCCGGCGAAAAGACCTTCGGCTACCTGGAGACAGCAGCTTCGCGTTCGGGAATGCGATTGGATGTCCCGGTGCATCTCATCGCGGGCGCGCAGCCGGGACCCACGCTGATGGTGCAAGGCGCGATCCACGGCGCGGAAATCATCGGCAGCATCGCCATCCTGAACTTGGTAGAAAAGCTGGACCCGGCTGTCATCAGCGGCAATATCATCGCTGTGCCGGTGGTGAATCGCGCCGGCTTTGAGCTGGGCGAGCGCGGCAGCCGCGTCGATGCCAAAGACATCAGCCGCCTCTTCCCCGGCAATAAGAATGGCAGCATCAGCGACCAAACTGCCTATATCTACTTCAAAGAAACCATCGCCCAAGCCGATGTCTTGATTGACTTCCACGCTGGCGCGCGCACCGCCTACGAACGGTATGTGCTCTTCAGCGCCGAAGACGACCCCGATAACCTGACGCAGTTGGAAAAGAACCGCCGCGTGCTGGTGGTCGCCTTTGGCCTCGACCAAGCCGCTTTCTTCCCGCCCGGCACCTTCGGCGCGAACACTGCCAAAAAAGCCATTGAAGCGGTCAATACCTGCCAGATCACGTTGGAATTTGGCGGCGGCACCGGCTGGTTCAAAAATGGCGAAGACAATGTGCGAGATGCCGAACGCGGCATGTGGAACATCATGAAAGCCATGGGCATGGTCGCGGGCGAACTCGAATCCGATGGTCCGCTCTGCACCGTCTACAACGCCGGCGTGGTTATATGGAAGCCGGCGGTTGATGGCCTCTTCATCCGCGACCGCAGGTTCAAAGACGCGCTGGCGGCTGGCGACAGCTATGGGCGGCTGGTCGACCCCTACACGGGCGATGTGCTGGCGGAGATGCCGACGCCCAAAGATGGCATCGTCATCCCCAGCGGGCAGGAATGGCCCACCGTCGGTGCGACTTCCATCGGCATCCTGGGCAGCATCGACCGCGTTGATGACCGCCGGACGATGGATATGTCGCTGAGCTTTTGAGCGATGCGCGCCGCAAACCGCACTCGTCTACCCCGCCCCGGCACCCCTCCTCGTATCAACAGGAAGAGGGCTACTCTCAGCAAAGTCGGGATTTCGCTATGCGAAACGGAGCGCGACGAAACCTTCCCTCCGAATGCTTCGAGGGAACTGAGGGGGTAGATGATTGTGGGCAGCGCGCAACATTGAAAAAGGAGACAAGATATGAAACTCGGAAACATTGAAGCCGCGCCCGGCAGCAAAGCCTATGGCAGATTCCAAGCCGGCGTGACGCACGGGCAATTTCCCGCGCATATCCCGCTGCATATCGTCAATGGCGCGGGTGACGGACCCACCCTGGTCGTGCAAGCCGGCGCGAGCGGGCTGGAGATCGAACCGTCGCTAATCCTGCCGCATGTCGTCAAAGAGCTGGCCCCGGCGCAGGTTCGCGGCGCACTGATCCTGGTACCGCTGATGAACACCTCCGGCTTTGAATTCACGCAGGTCAACAGCGCCTGGGATGACAAGCACCTCAACCGCCTGGGACGCGGCGATGCCCAGGGCAGCATCAGCCAGCAGATGGTGCATCAGTATTATCAAGCGGCAATCGCCCCTGCCGATGCCTTGTTGGATATCCGCAGCGGCTCGCAATGGAGCTATCATCATTTCGCTGGCGTCTACAGCGCGGGCGATGAAAAAAAGAGCTGCGACCTGGCTGTTGCGCTGGGGCTGCCACAGGTTGTTCTGGGGCTGGGCGCGGATGACTCGATGGCGCACGCGGCGGCGCAGGACGGGCTGGCGGTTGTGGCGGCGCATATCGGTGGTGGACCGGGCTTGCGTGACTACCGGGAACGCGACCTGGGACGCATACGCAATGCCGTGCTGAATGCCATGCGCCACCTGGGCATGTTGGCTGGCGAGCTGGAATCCGACAGCGACAGCGTCGTCGTGCTGCGGCAGCACACAGTCATCATGCCCACCGGCGCGCGCGGCTTCACCTTCATGGACAAGTCCCTGCGTGGCAAAGCCGTAAATGCCGGCGAGCCCTTGGGCTATGTGCGGCATCCATTCAGTGGCGAAAGGCTGGAAACCATCCGCGCCCCCCGCGGCGGCATCGTGGTGGAGGGCGGCGCGGCTTGGCCCGTCGTGCCCGAAGATACTATGCTGGCGATGCTGGGCGACCTGGTCAAGGAGGACGCGCTTGCCTGAACCCGCGCAATTTACGCTGCTCTGCCATTTGTTAACGCTAAGGAGAAGACCTGTATGCTGACTCACGAGGCTCTGAAACGAGATACCGCCCGGCGCGTCCAACGGTTGCAAGCCATGATGCGCGAGCAGGACCTGGACGCGCTGATCATCACCGGGCAGGCAGCGCCCGGCGGCTTGGGCGCGATCCGCTATATCACCCATGCGCATCTCTGGGGCGGCGGCGCCTATGCCATACTCGGGCGTGACGACCCCTACCCCTGGCTGCAAGTCTGGAGCAGCTACCAAGCGGTCTGGAGCCGCAATGAGACCACCACTTTGCCCGAGCGCGTGCTTTCGCCCTATGAAGATATCGTCGCCGCCACCGCCGCCACCGCCAAAGACTACGCCACGGGCAGCAAGCGCATCGGCATGGTCAACATGAACAAGCTCATGGCGATCGGCACCTACCACGCTTTTGTCCGCGAGCTGGACGGCTACGAAATGGTCGAGGTTACCGATGCCTTCAACGCCATTCGCCAGATAAAGACGCCATTTGAGCTGGAAGCCATGCAACAAAATGGGGCGATACTGGATTCGGCGATGGATGTTTTCGTTGATGAAGCCTCGGTTGGCGCGCGTTATTGGGATGCCTGCGCCGCCGTCGAAGGCTATATCAAGTCCTTCGGCGCATTTTGGGGGCGGACGAAGCTGTCCCTGGATGGTACACCCTATACCGTGCCGACGCCCAAAGACCTGGTCATGAGCGCGGGCGACATCATCAATTTTGAGATCGTTTATGAATCGCCTTATGGCTATTGGCTGGAGATGACGGCGGTCTTTTCGTTCGAGCCGCTGCCAGCCGATGCGCGCGCGCTGCTGGATGGCTACCTGGCGGCGGTGGAGGCGTCTTCGGCAGTGGCAAAAGCCGGCAATACCTTCCGCGATATCAGCGACGCGAACGACAATGCCCTGCGCGAACGCGGCTTCCCCGTGGCTGGCAAACACACGCCCGATTGCCACAGCACGGGCTTGGACGGCAGCGATGGCCCCAATTCCTTCGGCTCGCCCGATTTCGTTTTGCAGCCCAATATGGTGCTGTCTTATCATCCCGGCACGGTGCTGGAGAATGACCGCGGCTTTTTGATCTCCGACAACTTCCTGGTTACGCCAGAAGGCGCGGCTCGCCTCTCGCCACACCACGCCGACCGCTATTACACGCAGCTGGAAGGCTAAGAAAGGAGCGCAACCATGACCAAGACGACAGCGCTTGATATTGTCGCCGCGCACGTCGCGGAGACCCGCTACAGCGACCTCAGCCCGCTGACGATCACCCGCGCGCGCCAGGTGGTTCTTGATTTTATCGGCACCATGCTGGGCGGGTATCAGACGCCGCTGGGCAAATTGGCTGCTGATTATGCCGCCCAACTCCAACCCGGCAGCCAAGCCACCATCGTAGGCGATAGCCGCCGCAGCACAGTCGAAGGCGCGGCTTTTGCCAATGCCACCATGGGCAAGTTCCTGGGCATGGACGACTCGCACCGAACCGCCGGGCATGTCGCTTCGCAGCTCGTGCCGGTTGCACTGGCGCTGGGCGAATCGCTGCGCCTCACAGGCGAGCAAGTCATCACCGCGCTGGCTGTGGGCTACGATGTCATGCACATGATCGACCAGGAAGTCGATAAATGGCAGCGCGAACGCGGGCTGGACCACAAAGGGCAGCAAGGCAGTTTAGCCGCCGCTATCACCGCCGCCAAAGCCATGAACCTGCCCCAAGACAAAATCGCCCACGCCCTGGCGCTGGCGATGGATATGGCTTGCGGCACCGAGCAATATGTCTGGGATGCCGGCGCTTGCGACACAAAAGACCTGCTGGCAGGTTATGGCGCGCGCAACGGCATCAACGCTGCCATCATGGCGGAGTTCGGCTTTCGCGGGCCGCCGGGCGCGCTGGATGGTCCTTATGGCTACTTCCACGCCTTTGGACCCGGCTACAACCCCGCTTGCCTGGACAGCTTGCGCAACCAGGCGCTGGCGAACACCGGCTTCAAGCCCCATGCCGGCTGCCGCCATGTGCATTCCTGCGTCGATGCCACTCAGGCGCTGCTGGCTGAGCATGAATTCGACCTGGCGGCGGTGCAGTCCATCGAAGTCGATAGCTACCTGGAAGCGATTACGCCTGATTTCCGCGTCAATTATGCGCCGCAGACAGTCGGCCAAGCCGGCTTCAGCCTGCCCGTAACCGCGTCGATTGTGCTGACTCGCGGCAGTTGGTTCCGCGAAGATATCGACGCCTACGATACCCCAGCCGCGCGGCAACTGCGCAAGCTGGTCAAGGTGGGTTTGGATGCAGCCATTCAAGCTGAGCACCCGCTCAAAAACGGCTGCGAGGTGCGCGTCCGCCTGCAGGATGGCCTACAGTTGACCGGGCGCGTCGAGCATGCCAAAGGCGAGCCGGAAAATATGCTCAGCGATGCCGAGTTCGAAGCCAAGTTCCGCTATCTGGTCGGCGAGCTATTGCCCGAAGCGCAGATGAGCGCAATTTTAGACAGTTGCGCACGGCTCGAGCAGTTGGACGATGTAGGCGCGCTGGCGCAATTGACTGTGCCGCATCAGCAACTGGCGCATGCTTCGTGAAGGTCACCGCTGTAACCGCCACCATCGTCAGCATCCCACGTCGCCGAGCATTGAAAACCGCGTATGGCGTCTCGCCCGCGACGCATACCGTGGTCGTGAAGATGCAGACGGACGAAGGCATAACTGGCTGGGGGCAGACAGTCGCGCCTGCGCCCTGGGGCGGCGACAGCGCTGAGGGTATCAAGCTGCAGATCGACCACTACCTGGCGCCCGCGCTCATCGGCGAAGACCCGTTCAACATTGAGCGGCTGCACCAGCGGATGATGGAGGCGCTGCGCGATGCGCAAAATGCGGTTACAGCGCTGGACTTTGCCTTGTGGGATATCAAGGGGTTGGCGCTGGATGTGCCCGTGCATCAGTTGTTGGGTGGCGCGTGTGGGCCCGGCGCGCTGCTGCACGCTTTCGTCGAGCGCGAAGAACCCGAACGCATGGCGGAGCGTCTAGCAGAGTTGGTGGCGGACGGCTGGCGCTGGTTCAAAACCAAGATCGGTTTTGGCGTGGCGGAAGACCTGCTGTGGTATAGTCGCCTGCGAGAGTTGGTCGATGCGAGCAGCGTGTTTCAGCTGGACGGCAACACAGGCTATACTCTCGGGGCGGCTGTGCAGGTATGTATGCAGATGGAGCGCATGGGCGGCGTGGTGCTGTTTGAGCAGCCGGTGCGCTATCTGGACGAGATGGCGGCTTTGGCAAGGCGGGTAGAAACGCCTTTGCAGGCGGACGAATTGACAGCGGATCCGCGCAGCGTCTACGAGATTGCGCGGGAAGGGGCGGCTCAAGTGCTGCACTTCAAGCTGCATCGCTATGGCGGTTTGCTGCCTGCGGCGCGCATGGCGGCTGTTGCCGAGGCGGCTGGCATGGAGATTTCTGTCGCCCCCTACTTTGATATCATTGCCGCTGCCGCCGCGCATTTTGCCGCTGCAACGCCGATCGCCACCTGGCCCGCCGGCTTCTCCGACATGGCCGATACCATCCTGGCAGAAGTCTATGAACCCGAGGGCAACATCCTGAAGCCACCGACGCGAGCGGGTCTGGGTCTAACAATTGATGAAGACAAGCTGGCGCATTATGCCGCCCAGCAATAAATCTATGCGAGGCGTCACGCACGCAGAAAGTATCCAGGAGGTGTTTATTATCAAACCGCAGGTACACAACCGTAAGCAAGTGAAAATATACACAAGGAGAAACCCGTGAAAACAGCAAGATTCTTGGTATTGGTGAGCCTGGCGGCGCTGATGGGCGCGCTGGTTTTTGCGCCAGCGACCGCCCAGGACGACATGACCGAGTTCGTCTTCGCCCATGGTGGTCCCATCCGCAACATGGACGCGCATTCGCACTGGTACGGCTCGACGCACTGGCTGACCAACCTGCTCTATGATTGCCTCATCTGGCGCGCGGCTGATGGCGATGGCTATGTGCCGCAAGCCGCGCATAGCTGGGAGAATGTCGATGACACTACCTGGCGCTTCCACCTGCGCCCCGGCGCGACCTTCCACAATGGCGAGGCGCTGGATGCCGAAGCCGTCAAGTGGAATATCGATCGCGTCCGCGAGCCCATCGGCGATATCCCGCTTTACAAGCAATGGGAATTTGTCAAAGACACCATCGTCGTTGACGAAGTAACGCTCGATATCACCACAGAAGTGCCCTATCCCTACTTTGAATACGATGTCAGCTACAACGGCTGCGAGATTCTGCCGCCCGATTACTTCAACGAAGTCGGCCAAGAAGAGTTCACCCGCAACCCGGTCGGCAGTGGTCCGTATATGCTGATGGAATTCTCCGAGAGTGACCGCTATGTCTTTGAGGCTTGGGACGGTTATCACAGCGGACGTCCCGAAGTCGACCGCGTCGTCTACCAGGTCATCCCCGAACCATCGGCGCAGGTCGCCGCGCTGCTGGCGGGCCAGGTCGATATGATCCCTTCTGTGCCCGTGCCTGACCGCCCCAACCTGGAAGCCACCGACGGTATCTCGCTACTCATGGAGACCGCCAACCGCATGCACCACCTCTATGCGCGTGTGGAAACAGAAACCGGCGCCGTCGCCGAGACCTACCCCGACTTTGTACCCGCCACCATGGATGTCAATGTGCGCAAAGCCATCAGCCATGCGCTCGACCGCCAACTGCTGGCTGAGGTGCAAGGCGCGGCCAGCCCCCGCCTGGTGCGCGTCTGCTCCTATTATCCCGAGGGTTTCGCCGATCAATATGCGGACGCGGATGCCATCGCCGAGTGGTACAACCCGGATATGGCGCGCGAATACCTGGCTGCCGCCGGCTTTGGCGAGGGCGAAGGACCAACCATCCACCTTGATGCGCCGACCTTCCAAATGGGCGGTGAAAAAGAAGTCGCTGAGATCGCCGCGGCCATGCTCACAGAAGTCGGCTTCAATGTCGAGCTGAACATCCTGGATTCCTCCGCCTATGGCACGCAGATCTCGCGCGGGGGCAACAACCGCGACCTGATGCTGGTGACGCTGGGCTGCGGTCCGTCGCTGCTGCCGCTCTTCTATCAGTGCGGCTGGGTACAGGCGAATTACAATGTCTGCATCGATGAATGGGACGCGGTCGCCCAGGAAATCCTGCGCACGGTCGATTCCGAAGCGCGCCTCGACCTGTGGGGGCAATGGTGGGATTTCTACCTCGACTATACCCAGACAATCACGCTGTACGAGATCACCAATGTCATGGCGCTGAACACAGCCGAGTTCAGCTTCACGCCCCGTAAAGACGGCTGGATGACCTTCCGCGACCTGTCTGTGGCGGATATGTAGGGATTAATTCACCACAGAGACACAGAGGGCAGAAATCTCTTGTGTTGGCCTCTGCCTAGTATGTAAGCCCCTCCCTCATCTTGGGGGAGGGGTCTGGGGTGTGGGCAAGGGTTCTAGCGCCTACAAACGTTGCCTCGGCGCGGCATAGTCTTCGGGCGTTTCCATCCGCGCCATCCAGTCGCGGAACTTGGCGTGCATCAGCGCGCAAATCTCAGGCATTTGCGCAGCCAGGTCGTGCTGGTGGCCAGGGTCATTGACCGCGTCGTAGAGTTCAACTTTCTCGCCCGCCAGGCTATAAAGAAAATCCCACTTGCCATCGCGGATGGTGCTGGGCGAAACCTCGACCACGACGCGCTCGCTATCATCAACAATCAAGGTGGTATTGCCAGCTACATCCGCCAGCGACTGCGAAGTAACCACGATATCATGCAGGCGCTGCACCTCGCCACGCGCCAAGGGCAGCAGCGACTGCGCCTGCACGCGCGGCGGGATATTGATGCCCGCCAGCTCCAGCATGGTCGGCATCATATCCGGGATGCTGACCAGCCCGGGCACACGCTGATGTTCCCAGCCCGGGATGCGCAGGAAAAGCGGCACATGCGATAGCTCGTTGTGGGTCGGGCAGCGATAAGAAATCGCGCCTTGCTTGAAGCGCGCCATGGCTTCCATGACCGGGATGCTGTTATCGGGCCAACGGAAGCGCCGCTTGCCAAAGATGCCGAATTCGCCGAAATAAAAGCCATGGTCGGAGACAAACAAGATGGCGGTGTCTTCATAAACCCCTAGCGATTGCAGCCGCTCCAGCAGCAAGCCAAACCAGCGATCGACCATGCTAATCTCGCCCATATAGGTGGCTTTGGCGACTTCCATATCGCGCGGGCTATAGCCAGCCTCTTGCCAATCCCAATAAGCGGGGTAGACCTGCTCGTCTTGGTAGTCGAGCAGGTAGGGCAGCACATAATGCGCGGGCGGGTCCCAAGGTTCGTGCGGGTCCCAGGCATCAATGTAGAGGAAGAATTTGTCGCGGTAATTGCGCTCCAGCCAGTCGATGGCCGCTTTGAATGTCTGCGGCGCGAAGCGGTCGTCTTCGCAGCTCCAGGTGCTGGTTACATCGGGGCGCCCCGAGGCTTCACGCTGCCCGCGGATCCACAAAAAGTCGTCAAAGCCGCTGTCATAGCCATAACCGTTGCGGATGAGGAAAGGCGTATCGCCGATGCCCATGGTCTTGTAGCCGGCTTTTGTCAGCAAGCTCGCCAGTGTAATCTCGTCCTGCGGCAGCGGGCCCCAGGTCAGGTAGGTGAAAGTGAAGCGTCCGGTGGCGATATCCGCCCGCGCGGGCACAGTCGGGAAGGAAGCGGCGTGGCAATCTTCAAAGACGATGGCATCTTCGGCGAAGGCGCTTAACTGTGGCGCGATGACCTGGCGGTTGCCATAGGTGGGCAGATAATCGGCGCGCAGGGTGTCGGTTACGACGCAGACGATATTCAAGGCTTAGCCTTTTACCGCGCCCGACGCCAAGCCGCGGATGAGGTACTTCTGGAAGAAGATAATCACCACCAAAATCGGCAATGTAACTGATACCGAGCCCGCCGCCGCCAAGGTGATATGCCCCGGGTCTTCCCCGCCTGTCCATTGCGCGATGCCCACCGGCAGCGTCCAGTTAATCTGCGTCAAAATGCGCGCCAGCAAAAAGTCATTGTAAGCCAGCAAAAGCGTGAACAAGCCGGTCGTGATGATGCCCGGACCCATGATAGGCACGATCACCGATACAAAGGAACGCAGCCGCCCCGCGCCATCGATCATCGCCGCCTCTTCGATTTCGCGCGGGATCTCCATGAAAAAGCTGCGCAGCATCCAGATAGTGAACGGTTGATTGACCGCTACCAGGCACAAAATCAGCAGGATGTGCGTATCGTACAAGCCCGAAAGCTGCCCCAGATAATAAAATGGCAAGACCAGCGCCAGGCTCGGCAGCGAGCGAAACGCCAGCGCCAGCACCAATATCACCACCGAGATGACATGTCGATAACGCGCCAAGCCATAACCCGCCAGCGCGCCAAAACTCAAACTGATGAGCAACGTGCCTAGCGTTACGATCACGCTATTGACGAGGTAATCATAAAACTCGGCGGTATTGACCACGCGCGGCAAGCCCAGCAGCAGCGCCAAACCCGCCACAGCCACCCCCGCATAAATCAAGGCGTTGGGCGCGGGCAGGCGATTGGCATAAAAGACGATGACCACCAGCGCGAAAACAACCAACAGCAGCGCCAAGCCATAAGGCGCGAAGTCTTCCGGGCGCATATTCAGCCACAAATCGGCATAATGCTCGCCGGTCGGCTGGAAGATGAAACGGGGCGTGCGCGAGTTGGCGTCTTTGGGCAGCTTCAGCGAATTGAGAATCGTCCAGCAGAAGGGCAGCACATTATAAATCGTGAAGAGTACCAGCACCGCGTAAATCCCGGCGCGCGCCAGCGGGTTACGAGTCTGCGTCATTTAGACTTCCTCCACCTGCTCGCGGTAGGTCATGACGAGGAAGGGGATTAACACAACAAAGATGCCGATGACGGTCAGCACGCTCATGGCATTGGCTTTGCCGAGGCGCCCGAAGGTGAGCGCTACCTGGAAGTTGTAATACATGATGGTTTCGGCATCGTAGATCGAGTTCTGCTGCGTCAGCACAAAGACGCTATCAAAGACGCGGTAGGCGTCCATGATGGATATCAGCGCGATAAAGACGAAGAGCGAGCGCAGATGCGGGATGGCCACATGCCACAATTGCCGCAGCCAGCTCGCCCCATCGACTTTCGCCGCTTCCAGCGATTCTTGGGGAAGTGTCTGCAAGCCCGCGAAGAGCACAATCATGGCGAAGGGCGTGGCTGTCCAGATATTATGAAAGATAATTAACAGTGGCACAGTCGTGCTGTCCATGAAGAGGCGGTAGTCAAATAGCTGCTGCATCCAGTACCAGTAAGGACCGCCGCGGTCGAACATATCGCGGAAGATGAGCGTGCCGACGACCGGCGTCATCACAAAAGGCACCAGCGCCGCCGCGATGAATGCGCCGCGGAAGCGCTTGATTTGGTCAAGCAGCAACGCGAAGATCAAGCCCAGCACGATGCGCGTGGGCACAGTCGCCGCGATGAAGACCAGCGTGAACTCCAGCGAATCCCAGAATTCGCGGTCAGCCAGCGCCTGCTCATAATTCTGCCAGCCGACCCACAGCGGCGCGTCCAGGTTGCGGAAGGTGATGTAGTGCATGCCCAGGACGACCGAAGCCAGCAGAGGTAGGGTCATCAGCGCCAGCATGATGATGAGGCTGGGCGCGACAAAAAAGGCGAAGGTTCGTCTGGGCATAAGCGTCCACCACTGCTTGGACTGTACCTAGTGTAGCGCATTATCTGCGGTCAAGGCAAATCTGGGGAGGACAATTGGCCTACCCCCCTCAGTCCCCCGTATCAACAGGGGGAGGCTAAATACGCGCGGACATTTCGTTGTTGGATGCCCCTTGTGTTATAGGGGCGAGGCGGTAACTCGCCTGATATAGCGCAACCCCTCAGGGGGCCTAGCCTCCCCCCGATTCGTCGGGGGGATTGAAGGGGGGTATAGCCTAGCTTTCGATGAAGCCTTGGGCGGTGGCTTCGGCAGTGTAAGCCTCAGCAGCCGCATCCAGCAGCTCGGCGGCGGACATCTCGCCGGTCATGATTTGTGGCAGCCATTGACCAAAGACTGGGTTCAGGACTGCGCCGATGGCTGGCACATTTTGGCCTTCGACGCCGCCTTCGATGGTCGCGAAGACCGCCGGCAGGTAGCGCGCATCCGCCTCAGCCGCGACTGAAACGCGGGTGATGACGCCTAGCTTGGCAGCCTCCACCTGGCTTGCGGCGTCCAATGCCTCAAGGATGACCTGGAAGACCAGGTCAGGGTCGTCATCGATGTTGGCGGGGATGCCCAGCCCGGCGCCTGTGCCACCGGTCGCGCCATACAGTCCGTCGGCCATGGCTTTGGGAGCGGGCGCGAACTCGATGCCACCGACATAATCCGAAAAGTCGGGGTCGTCCATGGCGGCGGCGCGCGTCGCCCAGGTGAATGCCATCGCCAGCTCGCCGGTGGCAATGCCGATTTGGCTGTCGTCAATGCTGTAGGTCAAGCCTTCGGGACCCATGCAGGCATCGACGATCTCGACCAATTTCTCCAGCGCCATGACGCCTTCGTCGCTGTTGAAAGCGGGGGTGTTGTCATCGTTGAGCGCCTGCCCGCCGAATGCCAGCAGCATATCGCTGAATTCGATGCGCCAAGCCCAGCCAGCGTGCAACTGCGTGGTGAAAGGAATGACGATGCTTTCTTCCGCCGCCAGCACGCCACAAGCCGCGATGACATCATCCCAGGTCTCGGGCACATCAATCATGTGCTTCTCGAGCAAATCGGGACGATAGAAGAAGTGGCGCGTGTTCTGCTCCATGGGCAGGGCGTAGATGTTGCCGTCGACCGTCATATCCGCAAGGCCCAGAATATCGGAGATATTGTGGGATTCTTCGTATTTGTCGATCAGGTCATTGAGCGGCATCATCCAGCCTTCGGCTACATAGGAGTTCACATCGCCTTGCGTCACCATGATGATGTCATAAGGCGAGGTGCCGCCCGCGCCCAGAGCCAGGTTCAACTGGTCATGCGCCGAGCCGCTATCCAGCAACTGCGTGTTGACATCAATGTTATCGACGCTGTTGCAGGCTTCCAGCTCGCCGGCGTAAAAGTCGATGATGGGGTAGGTCCAGCCGATCATGTTGATCTGGGCGGGGCTTTCGGGCGCTTCGAGCATACAGTCGCCCATGTCTTGCGCCGCGCCGGGCAGCGCCAGCAGCAGCAGCGCGAGTATAAGTATCATGCGTTTCATGGAAGTTCTCCTTGATTTAGAATGATCGCAGTAGGCTATGAGCAAAATGCCCACGTTAACTATACTCTGCACAACGCCTTTTTACAAAAGCCTGCACACGGGCAAATGGACGAGTCGCCGCCTCGCCCCTACATAGCGTGAGGCCACTATGCCAATATGCCCGCTGATTGTACTATACTTGCCCTATGCAAACGCGAACCGCTTGTCCACACCATGATTTCGGCGCTGGCTTCGACCCGCTCGACCTGCGCGATCCTTTCCCCGCGCTCGCCCAGGCGCAGCAAGAGCGGACAGTCTTCTACAGCCCCGCCATCGACTATTGGGTGGTAACGCGCCACGCTGATATCAAAGCCATCTTCCGCGACCACCACCGCTACAGCGCCGCCAACACCATCACGCCCATCGTGCCTTTCTCGGAGGCGGTGAAGCAGCTGCTGGCGGATGGCGACTATAGCCCCGAGCCAGTGCTCTCCAATAATGTGCCGCCGAGCCATACCCGCATCCGCAGCCTGGTCAACCGCCTGTTCACGCCGCGCCGCATGAAGAGCTTCGCGCCCATCATCCGCCAGATCGCCCAGGAGGCCGTAGCGCAGTTGCCCGCGCCGCCGGTCGATATCGTTTCGGCGCTGACCTATACCTTCCCCGCGCAGGTGCTATTCGCCGTGCTGGGCGTGCCCGAAGTCGATGTGCCGCAGGTCAAAGCCTGGGCGGGCGAGCGCATCAAGCTCTATTACGGGCGTCCCAGCCCCGCGGAACAACTGGAAATGACAGCCGACCTGGTGCCATTCTGGCGCTATGTGGTCGCGCTGGTGGCGGAGAAAGCGCAAGCGCCCGGCGATGACCTCATCAGCGACCTTGTCCGTATGCGCAATGACGACGACAACATCATCAGCCTCAATGAGATCGCCAGCTGCATGATTACCTTGCTGGTGGCTGGGCACGAGACGACCACCGCCCAGCTGAGCAATGCCCTGCTGCACCTGCTTAACCCCCCGCGCGCCCAAGCTGCTGAAGATTATGCAGGGGTAGACCACAGCCTTTGGCAGACCCTTTGCGAAGAGCCAGCGCTCGTCCCGCAGGCGCTGGAAGAAATGATGCGTTACGACCCGTCGGTCTGTGCCTGGCGCAGGCTGACGCTTGCCCCCAGCACAATCGGTGGCGCGCATATTCCCGCGGGAGCGAACCTGCTGCTGATGCTGCATGCCGCCAACCGCGACCCCGCCCTCTTCCCCGAGCCGGATGTCATCTCTTTGACCCGTGATAACCTCAAAGAGCAACTGGCTTTTGGTTATGGCATTCATTATTGCGTTGGTGCGCCCCTGGCTCGGCTGGAGATGCGCATCCTGCTGGAGACCCTGCTGGAAGAGCTGCCGGCCTTGCGCCTGGTAGCGGGGCAGGAGCTCGACTACCCGCGTAATATCTCTTTCCGTGGCCCGCTTTCGCTGTGGGTACGCTGGTGAACGCGGATTTTCTAGCCGAGTTCCCGCCCAGCAGCTATGCCGACTGGCTGGTGGCATTGCGTGATTCACTCGTCGGCGCAGACCCCGCAAGCCTCGTCGCCCACAGCCCCGAAGGCATCGCCATTCCGCCTCTGCCGCACCCCGATGCCTATCTTATCCCCGACCTATCGGGGGGAGCGCAGGGGGGCAGCGGGCGAGTCAGCGCCTCGCCCCTGCAACCTGTCCGGTGGGCGCAGGGGGGCTGGCAAATCGCGCAGGAGATCAACCTGGACGAGCCGCGCACATTCAACCGGGCGCTGCTGGAGACGCTGGCGAATGGGCAGACGGCGGTTGTGCTGGCTGCAAGTCCGCGTTTGCATAGCTCCGCCGACCTGGAAGTCGCGCTGGCTGGCGTTGACCTGGCGCAATACCCCATTTATGCGGCGGACGCGCGCGTACTTGACTGGCTGCGCGCCACCCGCAGCGTGGAAGACATGGCAAATTTGCGCGGCTGCATTGGCTCGCCCAGCGCGGATTACGCGGCGTTGGCGGAGCGCTTTGCCCTGGCTGCGACGGTTGCGCCGGGCCTTGGCTGCGTGAACATCAGCACAGCGCGGCAGCATAATAATGGCGCGAAGGCCGTGCAAGAACTGGCATTCGTGCTGGCGGCTGGCGCGGACATCTTGCGCGGGCTGCTGCGGCGCGGGCTGGCTATTGATGCAATCGCGCCCAGGCTGCATGTAACTTTGTGCATCGGCGAAGATTTCTTCATGCAAATCGCCAAATTGCGCGCGGTCAAATCGCTTTGGGCGCAGATGACAAGCGCCTTTGGTGCCAGCGAAAGCGCGCAGAGATTGCACCTGCACGCCCGCAGCGGCA
This sequence comes from Chloroflexota bacterium, assembly GCA_009840575.1. Taxonomy (GTDB): domain Bacteria; phylum Chloroflexota; class Anaerolineae; order Aggregatilineales; family Phototrophicaceae; genus UBA6055. The sequence goes on from VXNO01000144.1 coordinate 17,175, forward strand.
CGCGCAACAAATCGCGGGAGGACGCGCACAACAACCTGCTGCGGCTGACCTGCGAGGCGCTGGCTGCGGCGCTGGCTGGCGTCGACAGCCTGACTTTGGCAGCTTTTGACGCGCCCGCCGAAGACGAATTCTCGCGGCGGCTATCGCGCAATATCCAGCTCATTTTGCAGCATGAGCTGCAGTTGACGCGCTACATTGACCCGGCGGGCGGCAGTTGGCATGTCGAGTATCTGACGGACGAGCTGGGGAGACGCGCCTGGGCGGCTTTCCAGCAAATCGAAGGCGAGCGGGATTAAAACAGGCGAGTCACCGCCTCGCTCCTACACCAATACCTCTGTGAACTCTGTGTGTCCTCGATTCCTCTATGGTGAATTTTTTATGCCGGCAAGCGCGTCAGATCGACCGCCATGGCTTCGGCTTGCAGCGCCAGTTCTGATGCCAGGAAGCAGCGCGCCTGGGGGATGGCTGTCTCCGTCCGCTCGCGGATATCGGCGATGAGGTCGCGTCCGTAGGTAATCTCAGTGTCGCTGCAATCGATGTAATGCGTGCCCTGCTGGTCGACCAGGAAGAGGTGGCTTTCGCCGCTGCGACCGGCAATGTCGATATTCTTGCGCAGCTCGATCGTGCCTTGCGTACCCACGATGAACAAGCGCACATCGCCCCAGACGGGCAGCCCAGCCGGCGTCAGCCAGTCGACGCGGATATGCCCGACCGCCTTGGCGCTGCGCAGCGTCAAATCACCGAAATCGTGCATGAGCGGGTATTGCCTGAAGCCGAAGTTGCCGACCGTCGCCGCGACTACTTCTGCCGCGTCGCTGCCTGTGAAATAGAGAAATTGCTCAATCTGGTGGCTGGCCAAGTCGTTGATGATGCCGCCGAAGTAGCGCCGGTCGAATGTCCAAGCCGGGCGTTGAGACTGCCCGAAGAGTCGGTGCGGGCCAAAACCGCTGGTCTGCGCCACCTGCCCGATAGCGCCCGCTGCGACCAGTTGCCCCGCCTTGATGGTCGCTTTCTGCGTCAGATGCTCACTGAAATTGATCGAAAAGATGCGTCCGGTTTCCACCTGAGCCTGGCGCGCCCGCCGCAATTGATCAAAGTCGGTGAAAGCCGGCTTGTCCGACATGTAGTCTTTGCCATGGCGCATGACGGCGATGCCCAAGTCGGCTCGTTCGCAGGGCACGGTGGCGCTAAGCACCAGGTCGATCGTCTCATCTTCCAGGATTTGCTGGATGCTATCCGCCCGCCGTCCAAATGGAAACCGTTGCTGGAAGCGGGCAATGCGCTCCGCATCGACATCGTGGTAGGCGACCAGTTCCGCGCCCGCCGCCAGCATGACAGCGACCTGCCCATAGATATGCCCATGTTCAAAGCCGATTGCGGCAAAACGAACGCGCATCGCCCCGCCCTTCGGGGATTTACAAGCATTGATTCTTCCGTAGAATAGGCGCAGCGCGCGCACATGGCAACGGGCAACCCGCGCTAGGGTTATCCTTGCCAGCGCCAAATTGTCCGACGTATCGTTACGGTGAGGAATTGTCATGAAGAACCGCAAATCCCTATTTATCTTGTTGGCGATCGCGCTACTGCTGCCGACGCTGCTGGCTGCCGCGCAAGACCAAACGGTCGTGCGCATCTCCTGGTGGGGCTCGCAGAATCGCCACGACCGCACCATCGCCGCCATCGAGCTTTACGAAGAGCTCAACCCGGATATCGACATCGTCTACGAATTCCAGGGTTGGGGCGACCACTGGACGAAGCTCTCCACCCAGGCGGCAGGCGGCGAATTGCCGGATATCATGCAGCATGATTACGCGCGCATCGAAGAATGGGTCGCCAACGGCTTGCTGATGCCGCTGGACGGCTACATCGAGAGCGGCGTCATCGACACTTCGCACATTGCCGATTCCTCGCTGGCTGGCGGCATGGTCGATGGGCAGATGTACGGCATCAACCTGGGCAACAATTCCGAGGTCTTCACACTGGATACGGACGCCTTCGCCGCAGCCGGCATCGAACTGCCGCCGCTGGACTGGACCTGGACGCAGTTCGAAGACATTGCCAACCAAATCCAGTCCGAGCTGGGCATCCACGGCATCGGCGTATTGACAAGCGACCAATTGTGGAAGTCCTACTACATGGGCTGCTGCGACCAGTGGGCTTATGCCGCGGATGGCATGTCCCTAGGCTACGAAGACGACCAGCCGCTGATCGACTATTACAGTATGCTGCTGCGCTTGCAGGAGAGCGGCGGCATGCAGAGCTATGAGGATTCGGTCGCGCGCGGCGATCAAGGCGTGGAAGCGCAGTTGATTGTCAGCCAGGAAGCGGCAATGGCTTACCACTGGAGCAACCAGATCGTCGCCGTTTGGAATGCCTCTGGCGCAGAGCGCAACTTCGTCATGTACCCCATCCCGCGCCCCGAAGGCGGTCAATCGCAGAATTACATCAAGCCGTCGATGTTCTTCTCGATCACTTCGCAGGCTGACCACCCCGACGAAGCGGCTGCCTTCATCGACTGGTTCGTCAACTCGATAGAAGCCAACGAAATCCTGGCGGCGGAGCGCGGCGTGCCGGTCTCGTCGGTCGTGCGTGATTCCATGATGCCCACCTTGGGGCCCGCGCAAGCCGAGATGTTCAACTACCTGGGCATCATCGAGATGGACAACAGCCCCATCCGCCCGGCGGATCCAGCCGCGCACGCGGATGTTATCGGCAGTATCTTCAGCCCGGAATTCGTCGAGCCGGTCATGTACGGCATGATCTCTCCCGAAGAAGCCGCTCCCTATCTGCGTGAAGAAGCCAACCGCATCCTGGCTGCCCAGTAAGGTCTAGGCGTCTTTACCGTCCCCTCTCGCCCAAATGGGAGGGGGCGCGCTTTACTTCGCAATTGAACAAGCTGCTAGCTTGAGGGGACTGCATGGCTGTCGCGAGCTTGCCCAGAGCCAAGCGCCGCAAACGGTCAAGCTTTGGGCAGGACAACCTGGTCGGCTACCTCTTCATCGGTCCTTGGCTGGTGGCTTTTTTCCTCTTTACATTCATCCCCATAGCTGTGTCGCTGGCACTGTCCTTTACCGATTACAATGTGCTCTCCAACAGCGGCGAATTCATCGGGCTGGATAACTTTCAGCGCATGTTCTTCGAAGACCGTCGCTACGCCCGCTCGGTCAACGCCACCTTGAAATATGTGGTCTTCGCGGTGCCGCTGCGGCTGGTTTTTGCGCTGGGCGTGGCTATGCTGCTGAATACCTGGCGGCGCGGCGTCGGTGTCTATCGCGCGGCATTTTATGCGCCCTCTATCGTCGGCGGCAGCATCGCTGTGGCGGTCATGTGGCGGGAGATCTTTGGCAACGACGGGCTGGTCAACTTCACCCTGAACTTGTTGGGCATCGAAGGTCCCAACTGGCTGGGCAGGCCCGAGACCGCGATATGGACCTTGATTATCCTGGCTGCCTGGCAGTTCGGCTCGCCCATGCTGATCTTCCTGGCGGGCTTGAAGAATATCCCCAAGCATTTGTATGAATCGGCGGAAATTGATGGCGCGAATGCCTTCCAGCGTTTCTTGCGCATCACCCTGCCCATGCTCACGCCGATTATCTTCTTTAACCTCATCATGCAGCTTATTTCCGGCTTCATGGTCTTCACGCAAGCCTTCATCGTCACCCAGGGGCGACCGCTGGATACCACCCTCTTTTATGCGCTGTATGTCTATCGCCGCGCCTTCGAGCTTAACGAAATGGGTTATGCCTCGGCTATGGCTTGGGTGATGCTGATGGTCATCGCGCTCTTGACGGCGTTGGTCTTCCGTTCGTCGAGCTATTGGGTGCATTACGAATCGGACGAAGGACCAACCTGATGGCGGCTGTTAACTCGCCGGCGCGCTCGGTTCTGCGCCCGCCCACGCCTTGGCATCAGCAGCCACTGGCGCGCTCGCTCCTGTATCATGGCTTGGTGGCGACTGCCGCGCTGATCATGCTCTATCCGATCTTGTGGCTGGTCGGCAGTTCCTTTAAGCCGCCGGACGAAATCTGGACAAATCAGACTGCCATCTTGCCGATTGAGCCCTATCCGCAGAATTATCCCAACGGCTGGGCGGGTTTCGGCGGCATCAGCTTCGCCACCTTCTATCGCAATTCGCTCTTTTATGCCACGTTGGGCACGCTATTGAGCGTCAGCGCCTCGACCGTGGTCGCTTATGGATTCGCGCGCGTGCGCTTTCATGGGCGGCGGCTGTGGTTCGCTATCATGCTGCTGACCTTGATGCTGCCGACTCAAGTGCAGATCATCCCCCAGTACATCGTCTTCAAGCAGTTGGGCTGGCTGAATACTTTTTATCCGCTGTTGCTGCCGCGCATTGGCGGCTCGGCATTTTTCATCTTTATGATCATCCAGTTCATCCGCAGCATCCCGGTCGACCTGGACGAGGCGGCTATGATTGATGGCGCGAGCAAGGTCGGCATCTTCCTGCGCGTCATCCTGCCGCAGCTCACGCCCGCCATCATCACCGCCGCGATTTTCTCCTTCTATTGGACCTGGGATGAGTTCCTCGTGCCTCTGATTTATTTGAACAGCCCGGAGCTTTACCTGGTTTCTTTGGCGCTGCGCACATTTTCCGACCCCTCCGGGCAGACCGACTGGGGCGCGATCTTCGCTATGTCGGCGCTGTCGCTGCTGCCCGTCTTCGTCATATTCATCTCCTTCCAACGCTATCTGGTGGAAGGCATCTCGACCACGGGTTTGAAAGGCTAAAGAAATCGCCTGTGCTGGATAGCGGCTTTTATGCCGGCGCTGAACGCATCGGTGCCTTCCTGCTTAGCAACCTGATTAGCGCCTTCCTGCTGATGACTGTCGTCGGGCTGCCATTGGGTTTGCTGGGTTTGTTCGCGATGATGAACGAATGGGCGCAGGGACGGCAGCCGGAGTTCTTTCGCGTGTATTTGGGCGCATTGCGCAATCGTTGGCGGGCGGCGCTGCTGCTGAGCCTCGTTGATTTGCTGGCTGGCTTGCTGATTGCTGTCAACCTCAGCATCATCCCGAATATGGGGCAGGATTACCTGACTATTCTGTCGCTGACCATGACCATCTGCGCCGCGGTGGTCTTGCTGATGGCGAATCTCTATGCCTGGCCGCTGCTTACGCTGCTGCGGCTGCCCCTGCGCACCACCATTCGCTTGAGCCTGCTGCTGGTATTCAGCCAGCCCTGGCGCAGCTTGGCCTTCACAATCGCAGCGCTGCTGCCGCTGTTGGCCAGCCTCTTCCTGCCCATCGCCTTTGCCTTGTTGCTGACTCTGTCGCTATCGGCATACATCACAGCGCGCGGCGTGCTGTGGTCGCTTTCGGCGCAATTCCCGCGTGATGAGTTGAATGGGCTTCTGGCAGAGGCGACAGCCTGAGCGCCGCCCATTCGACAGTCGCAGCGAGCCGCGCTAGACTCACGTCAGGATCACGAGGAGTTGGCGCATGACCCGTTCGAAGCGCTTTGAGCTTTTGGCGCGGCGCGACATCAACAAAGAGACTTTCGTCGAGCCTTGGCCAGAAGCCGGTTTGATTGTCGCCGATAGCCCCTACGACCCCGCGCCCAGCCTCATCATGCGGGATGGCTGCGCGCAGGAGATGGATGGCAAGCCCCGCGAAGACTTCGACGCGTTGGATCGCTTCATCGTTGCTCATGCCCTCGACCTGGAAATCGCGCCTGAAGCTATGGATATTCCTGCGCCGGACTATGCGCGTATGCTGGCGGATATCAATGTGTCGCGCGCAGACATCGCCCGGCTGGTGGCTGGCTGCACGCCTGCCAAGCTCTGCGAAATTATGCGGCACATGAATGTGCTGGAGATGATGATGGGCTTGGCGAAGATGCGCATCCGCCGTCAGCCAGCCAACCAGGCGCATGTAACCAACTGGCGCGAGCACCCGGCGCTACTAGCGGCTGACGCGGCTGAGGCGGCGCTGCGGGGTTTCGCTGAAGTCGAGACGACCGTGCGGGTCGCGCGCTCAGCGCCCTTATGCGCCTTAGCCATCCTGGTAGGCACACAGAGCGGGCGCGGCGGCGTGTTGACGCAATGCTCGGTTGAAGAGGCGCTGGGCTTGCGCCTGGCGATGAAAGGGCTGACCAGCTATGCCGAGACGCTATCCGTCTATGGCACGGAACAGACCTTCACCGATGGCGATGATAGTCCTTGGTCGAAGGCATTCCTGGCATCGGCTTATGCCTCGCGCGGGGTGAAAATCCGCTTCACCAGTGGCACGGGCAGCGAAGCCTTGATGGGGCGCGCCGAGCGGAAATCCATGCTCTATCTGGAAGCGCGCTGCCTGCTGCTGGTCAAGGGCGCGGGCAGCCAAGGCGTACAGAATGGCTCTATCTCTTGCATTGCCCTGCCCGAGGCGCTGCCTGGCGGCGTGCGCGCGGTGCTGGCGGAGAACCTGCTGGCGGCTATGCTGGGCTTGGAAGTGGCTGCGGGCAATGATGCGCTTGCCTCTCATTCCAGCATTCGCAAAACCGCCAAGTTGATGCTGCAATTTATCCCCGGCGCGGATTTCATCTTCAGCGGCTACAGCGCCATCCCCAAGCGCGATAACCTCTTCGGCGGCGGCAACTTCGATGCCGAAGATTTTGACGACTACAATGTCTTGCAGCGCGATATGCAGATTGACGGCGGGGCGCGCCCCATCCGCGAGGCAGAAGCGCTGGCAGCCCGTGAAAAAGCGGCGCGCGCCATCCAAGCCGTTTATGCCGAGCTGGGCTTCCCCGCTATCAGCGAGGCTGAAATCGCCGCCGCGACTGTGGCGCACAGCAGCGATGATATGCCCGCGCGCGATATCCTGCCCGACTTGGCTGCTGCCGATGTTTTCTTGCATGGCGACGCCGACTTCGTGGCGGTCATCCGCGCTTTGCAAGCCACGGGCTTTGCCGATATCGCCGCTAACATCCTGGAGATGGGAAGGCAGCGCGTCGCCGGCGATTATTTGCAGCCCTCCGCCATATTCGATGCCGACTTTCGGGTGCGCAGCGCCATCAATGACGCCAACGATTACACCGGTCCCGGCAGCGGTTATCGCGTCACGGGGCAGCGCTGGGATGACATAAGCGCCATCCCCCAGGCGCAATCGCCGGCTGGCTTTGTGCAGCCGCATCTTGCGCCTCCCATCAGCCGTCTGGTCGAGCTGGGCGCTGCGGCAAAGGGCAGCACACAAAAAGAAGTCGTGCTGGCGCTGGGGCCCGCTTTCGGGCGCGCCTTGGGCTTCACCATCGGCGGCTTGGCGCACGAGGATGTCTTGCAGGCGCTTCTAAACGGCATCGCTGGCGAAGGCGGCTTGGCGCGGGTTGTGCGCGTCTATCATTCATCGGATTGCGCGGCTATCGGCTATGTCGGCGCGCGGCTCAGCGGCAGCGGCATCGGCATTGGCTTGCAATCACGCGGGACAGCCGTCATTCACCAACGCGACCTGGCACCATTAAACAACCTGGAGCTCTTCCCACAATCGCCCAGCCTGAGCCTGGTGACTTACGAGCAGATTGGTCGCAATGCGGCGCGTTATGCCCTGGGGCTTCCCGCGCAGCCAGTCGCCGTCAAGATCGACAATGGCGCGCGCTTGCGGCTCATCGTGAAGACCGCGCTGCTGCACCGCCGCGAAACCGACGAGGCGCGCCCCAATACACCGCCCCAGGAATTGCGCTATGATTGGGAGCCCGCCCTGTGAGCCAATACCCCCTGCGCGAACATGCCGCCGAGACCCTGCGCGCCCACAGTGGACGCCGCCTGGATGAAATCAGCGCGGAAGCTGTGGATGCGGGCGAAATCAGCGGCGCTGACCTGCGCATCCATGCCGATGCCCTGCGCCAGCAAGCCAATATCGCTCGGAATAGTGGCTTCCCGCAACTGGCTGCCAACCTGCTGCGCGCCGCCGAGCTAAGCGATGTGCCCAATGAGGAGCTGCTGCGCATCTACGAAACCTTGCGCCCGGAGCGCGCCAGCCACGCCGAGCTGCTGCGCCTGGCTGACTATCTGGAAGATGCTTATGGCGCACACGAAAATGCCAAGTTTATCCGCGAGGCTGCCGCTGTCTATCGTGAGCGGAATCTGCTGCGCCGGGATTGATTCACCATAGGGGCGCAGAAGTAACCACAGGTAAGTAATGAGACTCTAGAATGCCCACTTTACCCCCACCC